>NZ_JAGPXW010000010.1:0-190891 GCF_018070365.1 Micromonospora sp. D93
GGGGTGGGGTGGCGAAGACGCCCATTTTGCGGGCGGTGGGGCCCAACTGCTCCACCAGACCGTGCAGCTCGGCCACCGCCTCCGGCGCTGGGTGGTACGGCAGGCCGGTGGCGACCGCGAGGTCCCAGCCGTGCACGGTCAGGTCCAGCAGGGCCATACCGCCGATGACGGACTGCGGCATGCCCATGCCGGGTGACACGCCCTCCAGGGTGGACGGGTCCGACCAGGCGGCGACCAATCGGCTGGTTTCCGCCTCGAAGCGGTCCCGCCAGCCGTCGCCCAGGTGGTCGGGCTTCTCCGCCCACTCCACCTGTCGCTTCTCGGCCAGGTCCTGAAAGTTGACCACCACCTGGAAGAGATGATTGAGCAGATCACGGACCGCGTACTCCTGGCACGGCGTGGGCAGGTCGAGCTGGTCGTCGGAGATACCGCGCACCACATCGACGGTTCGCGGCGCCGCAGCGGCCAGCAAATCGCTAGTCTGAGTGGACATATGGCCAGCGTATGAGGGTGGTCTTGAACAAATGCGACACCGACCGCGTGGCGACAGCAGGGGGATTCTCGACCCCGGGCGGCTGCTGCGCGAGGTGCGCTTCCGTCGACACCTGCCGGCGGAGTCGCTGCGCCCGTGGGTCGAGCACTACTGGTTGATCGACTGGGTGTTGAACGCGCCGTTCGAGCAGCGGGTCGTGCCGCACCCGGCGGTGAACGTGGTGTTCCGACAGCGACAGCGACAGCGATGGCGATGGCGATGGCGACAGGCCCGAGTCCGGCGAGGTGGCCGGGGTGGGCCGCGACCTGTTCCGGATCACGCTCTGCGGCACCGGCCGGGTGTCCGGGGTGCAGTTCCGCCCCGGCGGCTTCCACGCCTTCTGGCAGCGTCCGGTCAGTGAGTTGACCGGACGTAGGGTGCCGCTGCCCACCGGCCGGCTGACCCACCCGGGTTTCCCGGTGTGCGCGGGCAGGCCCGCGGGACCAGCCACGTCGGCGGCCAGCGACACCGAACGCTGCCGGGCTTTGGACACCCTCCTCACCGCTTGGCGACCCGAACCGGACCCGGTGGCCGAGGAGGCCGTCCGGCTGGCCGAGGCGATCCGCACCGACCGGACCGTGCTGCGCGTCGACGACTTCGCCGCGCGGCACGACGTTCCGGTCCGCCGGTTGCAGCGGCTCTTCATGGAGTACGTGGGGGTCGGGCCGAAGTGGGTGATCCGCCGCTACCGGCTCCAGGAGGCGGTCGAACAGGCCGCTGGCGGCCCGGTGAGCTGGGCCGGCCTCGCCGCCGACCTCGGCTACAGCGACCAGGCCCACCTGGTCCGCGACTTCACCGCCGTGGCCGGGGTGTCCCCCGCCGCGTACGCCCGCTCGGTGCGCTGAGGAAGCCGAGAGAGAAGGCCGGGACAGCTGGCAGATCAGCGGCGACGCAGGACGACCACGGCGACGTCGTCCTGGATCTCCGGTGGGGCCAGCTCCACCAGCAGCCGGGCGCAGAACTGGTCCAGGTCACCGTCGACAGTCGCGGCGACCGCGGCCAGCGCGGACAGCCCCTCGTCGATGGTGGCGTCCCGTCGCTCGATCAGCCCGTCGGTGTAGAGGACCAGCGTGGCTCCGGCCGGCACCACGAACTCCAGGTCGGCCGGGCGAGGGGCGCGGATGCCGAGCAGCGGCGCGGAGTGCTGCACGAAATCGACCTTGCCGTCCATGATCAGCAGCGGCGGAAGGTGCCCGGCGCTGGCCAGCCGGACCCGTCCGGTCGCCGGGTGCAGCAGCAGTACGCAGAGCGTCGCGACCTCGTTCGGCAGCAGCGTCCGCATCAGCTCGTTGACCCGGTGCAGGATCTCGCCGGGCTGGTGGCCCTCGACCGCGTACGCCCGCACGGCGTGCCGCAGCTCGGCCATCACTGTCGCCGCGTGCAGCGAGTGGCCGGCGACGTCCCCGATCGCCATCAGCAGATGCCCGTCGAGCATCACCAGCTCGTAGAAGTCGCCACCCACCTCGGTCTGTGCGCTCGCCGGTTCGTAGCGCACCGCGAAATCGAGGCCGGCCACTGTGGGCAGGCCGCGCGGGAGCAGGCTGCGTTGGAGGGTGACCGCGATCCGGTGCTCCTCGTCGAACGAGCGTTGCCCCTCGACTGCCGCCGCCACCGCCTGGGCCAACTGCTTGAGCACCGGGGTTCGCGCGGTCTGGGTGGCGGTCGGGACCACCACGTACAGCGGGGCGCGATCCTCGCGCAGCTTGGCGGCGGCGATGGTCACCGTGTCGTCCGCCGGCCACTCGACGAGCGCCCAGCTCGCCGGGGCCTCCACCCGGACCGTGGCGCCGGTGGGCACCCCGGTGTCGTCGACGACCCACGGCACCACGGCGGCCACCGCGCCGGGACCGGCGCAGATCCCCGCGAGGCAGTCGCCGTCGAAGGTCTCGGCGATCACCGCCGCCGGGCTTCTGAAGATCTGGGCGGCACCCTCGGCGGCGGCCTCCAGCAGACGCGCGAAGGTCGGCGCGGCGTGCACCGCCACTGTCGTGTCGGCCAACCCGAGCAACCGCTCGGCGAGCAGTTCGGCGCGCTGCCGTGCCTGGTAGTAGCGCAGCACCGCCCGCGTGGTGGCGATCAGCTCCTCGGGCTCGATGGGCTCGGTCAGGTACGCGTCCGCGCCCCGGGTCAGCCCTTGGGCGCGGTCGGCCACGTCCACGGCGTGCGCCGACACGTGGATCACCGGCATCGCCGGGTGCCGCGCCTTGATCTGTTCGCAGACTTCGTACCCGCTCAGGTCGGGCAACCGGACGTCGAGCACCACCAGGTCGATCCGGTCCACCTCGACCCGAGCCAACGCCTCGGCGCCGTTCTCGGCTTCCAGCACTGTGAACCCGGCCCTGGTCAGCCAGCTGACCAGTAGGTAACGCTTGGTACGACTGTCGTCGACCACCAGGATGGTTGTCGGCAGGCCGTCCATGCCGTCACGCCCCGCCGGTGGGCAGGGAGACGGTGAACGTGCTGCCTTCGCCCGGCGCGCTGGTCAGCTCCAGCGTCCCGCCCAGCAGCGTCACCAACCGCCGGGCGTACGGCAGGCCGAGGCCGGTGCCGCCGACGCGGGTGGCTCCCGGCACCTGGTAGAACTCCTCGAAGATCCGGTCGTGCAGCTCGGGAGCGATGCCCGGCCCGGTGTCGCTGACCGTGAAATGCCAACGGTCGCCGTGTTGGCTGGCCCGCAGTCGTACCTCGCCGCGTTCGGTGAACTTCAACCCGTTGTGCAGCAGATTGCGCAGCACCTGGCCGAGCAGCACCTCGTCGGTGCGCAGCAGGGCCGGCGCGGCCGGTTCCTCGACGACCAACTCCACCTCCGGGCGGGTGGCCAGGGCGCGCAGGGTGCCGCGGAGTTGACCGAAGACCGGGCGCAGGTCGACCTCGGCCAGGTCTGGCTCGATCCGGCCGGATTCCGCCTTGGCCAGGTCGAGGAGTTCGTTGACCAGGTTGAGCAGGTCTGCCGCCGACGAGCGGATCAGGTCGACCTGGCGGCCCTGCTCGTCGGTGAGCGGGTCGGAGGCGGAGTCGGTGAGCAGCCGCCCCAGGCCGATGATCGCGGTGACCGGGGCGCGCAACTCGTGGCTCACGTTGGCCAGGAACCGGCTCTTCGACTCACTCGCCGCACGGAGCTGAGCGGACTTCTCGTCCAGCTCGGCGTAGAGGGCGACGACGCCGCGGTTGGTCTCCTCCAGCTCCTCGGTGAGCTGGTTGTAGAGCGCCAGCACCCCCCGGTTGGTCTCGGCCAGCTCCTCGTTGAGCACGGCCAGCTCGTCGCGCTGACTGCGCACCTCGTCGAGTGCGGCGATGAGCTGCCCGTTCTGCACGGTCAGCTCGTCCAAGGCACTGGCCGGCGCGGTACGGCCGAGTTCGGTACGGAACTCGGCGAGCCGCTCCGGGGTCGGCGTCGGCGCGCTGGCCGGGACTCGTCGGGACATCCTTACGACCGTAACCCCCTCGACGGTCGACACGCTCAGTGTGTCAACCAGTCGGGACACCGCGCCGGACTGCGGTTGGTAGCGACCGTCCGGGAGCGGGGACACCGGGGCCAGGTCGGCGCGCAGGTGGAACCGGCCGTCGGCACCCGCGTCGACGTGGAACGAGACGTCGGCACCGCCGGTCGTGCCGAGCAGGTCCCGGGCGACCTCGCTGAGCGCGGTGGCGATGCGGATCTGGTCCTGGTGTTCCAGACCGACCACCGTGGCCACCTCGCGGCCCCGCTGGCGGATCACGAAGATGTCCTGCTCGACCCGCAGCGCCATCTGGAGCAGCGGCAGCGCTGCCGGCTCCCCGCTCATGCCCAGGACCTCGCGACCAGTACGCAGGCGTCGTCGCGTCGTACACCGGCGTCACGCAGCAGGGTCGCCGCCATGACCAGCGGGGATCTCTCCATCAGACCCGGGTAGTCGGCCATCCGCCACCTGTCGACCACCCCGTCGCTGTGCATCACCAGCCGGGCACCGGGACCGAACGGGTAGTCGTACTCCCGGATGGTCGGCCGTTGGTGGCCGGCGATGCCGGGCAGCGACACCAGCCCCCGGCGCTGGCCGCCGCCCTCGACGACCACACCGGAGATGTTGCCCAGGCCGGCGTAGTGCAGCACACCGGCCGCCGGTGCCAGCTCGGCGACCGCGAGCGCCGCGCCACGGGTGTGCGACATGCTCCGGTGGAGGTGACCGACCACCACCGCCGGTGGACCGGCCGGGGCGTCCCGGAACGCGGCCAGGGCCGCGTCGGTGGCGGCGCCGGCCAGCGGGCCGTGCCCCAACCCGTCGCTGACCAGCACCTGGTGCCGCCCGTCGGCGACCCGCACGGCGTAGCCGTCGCCGCTTACCGTTTCGCCGGTCAGCGGTCGGGTGAGAGCACCGGCCCAGGACGGCCGTGCCGGCTCCGCCGGCCAGACCTGCACGGCGAGGACGGTGCCCTTGCCCGGCAGCGAGTATCCGTCGAACCAGCTGGCCTGCCTCACGATGGCACCCAGACCGATGCCGAGCGTGCCGGTGGTGGAGTGCCCGTCCTGGGACGAGACGGTCAGGTCGGCCATGCCGGGCCCGGAGTCGATGGCGATCAGTTCCACGCCGGCCTGCCCGGCACGGCGCACCGGCCGGAGCAGCAGCACACCCTCGTCGGCGTGCTTGACCAGGTTGCTGGTCAGCTCGGCTGCGACGATAGCCAGGTCGGCGATGCGCACCGCACCCATTTCCACCTGGGCGCCGAGGCGCTCGGCGGCGCGCCGGACGGCGCTCGCCGCGCTGCTGGCCTCCACCCGGAACCAGATGCCACTGTCGGTGACCGCGTCGGCGTTCACCGGGACCACTTGGTGACCGTGATCCGCGTGCCGGTGTCCGGAGAAGTCTCGATCTCGAACTCGTCGACCAGTCGACGGGACCCGCTCAGCCCGAGGCCGAGCCCACCGCCGCTGGTGTAGCCGTCGGTCATGGCCAGATTCAGATCGGCGATGCCCGGTCCGGAGTCGGCGAAGACGATCCGCACGCCCTTGCGTCGGCCGTTGTCCACGGTCGTCACCTCGACCGAGCCGCCACCGCCGTACACCAGGGTGTTGCGGGCCAACTCGCTCGCCGCGGTGACCACCTTCGTCTGGTCCACGAGGGACAACTTGACGGCCACCGCCACGGCGCGGACCAACTGCCGGACGCGTACCACGTCCTCATCGCTGCGGACCGACTGCGCCTGTGGCTGGCCCAGGTCGATGCCCGCGGTCACGGCGTGGCCGTCTCGGCGTCCGGATCGTCGTCGAGCTGGTAGTCGAGCTCGTCGGCGTGGGCCGCCGCGATCAGTTCCATGCCGCGCTCGACGTTCAGCGCGGTACGGATGCCGTTCAACGACAGCCCGAGTTCGACAAGTGTGATGGCGACTGCCGGACGCATCCCGACCACCACCGTCTCCGCGTCGAGCACCTTGGAGATCGACGCGATGGTGGAGAGCATCCGCCCGACGAACGAGTCGACGATGTCCAGCGCGGTGATGTCGATGATGACGCCGTGGCAGCCGGTGGCGACGATCCGCTCGGCCAGGTCCTCCTGGAGCGCGACCGCCGTCTGGTCGGACATGTCGAGCTGGATCGAGACGAGCAGAATGTCACCGATCTTGAGGATCGGCACCCTTTCCATCAGACGCCCCGACGCGGCTGGCGGCGAGCGGTTTCCACCTCGCTGAGCCGCAGCACGTGACGCAGCGCGTCGGCGAGGCTCGCCTTGGTGGCGATGTCGCCGAACTCGATGCCGAGCGCCACGATGGTCTGCGCGATCTGCGGGCGAATGCCGGAGATGATGCAGTCGGCGCCCATCAGCCGGGCGGCGACCACGGTCTTCAGGATGTGCTGGGCGACCTGGGTGTCCACCGCTGGTACGCCGGTGATGTCGATGATCGCGTACGGCGAGCCGGTGTCGACCAGGGTCTGCAGCAGCCGCTCCATGACGACCTGGGCCCGGGCCGAGTCCAGGGTGCCGACCAGCGGGACGGCGACGACACCCTCCCAGAGCTTGACCACCGGCGTGGAGAGTTCGAGCAGCTGCTCGGCCTGATCGGCGATCAGGCTCTCCCGGGTGCGGACGAAGCTCTCGAAGGTGAACAGGCCCATCTCGTCGACCAGCTTCGAGAAGGCGACGTAATCCTGCAACGCGTTCGGGCCGCCGGCCTCCTGCACCAGCTCGGCCAGCACGTCCTTCAGCGCGAAGACGCTGATCGTGGTCTCGGTGGCGGAGAAGCCCTGGCGGGCCCGGCCACGGGACAGCTCGGAGAGCGCGGCGCGCAGTTCGCCGGCGCTCTCGGCGGACAGGTCGATGGTGCCCTTGTCGCCGGTGGCGACGATGGCGTGGTGCAGGTCCTGGACCTGTCGGCGCAGCTCCGCCTGGCTCAGTCGGCCGCGCAACGACCTGGTGACGATCTCGGTCCACCGAGTTGTGACCCGTTCGTCCTGCCCGCTCAGCAGCGCGGCGAGCCGACCACTTTCTTCGGTGCTCAACGCCATTTCGAACCCCCTTGACCTGGACCGGGCGGACTCTATCACCGGGGGCCGACCAACTACTTGCCCCGTAGCAACAGAATGACGAGAGCCACCGGATCACGGCTCCCGTGCTACGTCCGACCATGGTCGTGGGATACCGTTCCCCCGATAACAGGAGGTCTGGCGAATGTCGTTGACGGTGCACACGGAACAACGCGGCGACGTGGTCGTCGTGGCGGTCGCGGGCGAGCTGGACATGGCCACTGCACCGCAGCTACAGGACCAGATCACCGACCTGCTCGACAAGGGCCGCAACCGGCTGGTGTTCGACCTGGCGGACGTCTCGTTCTGCGACTCGACAGGTCTGTCGGTCTTCGTCCGCGCCAAGAACAGCTGCGACGAGGCTGGCGGCGTCGTCCGGCTGGCCGCCCCGCAGCGCGGTGTGCTGCGCATCCTTGAGGTGAGCGGGCTGGTCGAGGTGCTGCACACCTACCCGACGGTGGATGAGGCAGTCGCCGGCGAGTCGACGCCGGCTTCCTCCTGACCGTCCGAGTGCGTCACTCGTCCTCGACGTAACGGGGACGAGCGATCGCCATGCCCGCCGTCGTCTGCACGGCCAGGGCGCCCAGCAGGAACCCGATCGGCGCGGTCCAGCCGCCGGTGGCCTCGTAGAGGATGCCGACCATCAGTGGGCCGAGGGCGGCGATCACGTACCCGGTGCTCTGCGCGAACGCGGAGAGCGCGACAGTCCCCTCGGCGGTGCGGGCGCGCAGGCCGATGGCGGTCAGGATCATCGGGAACGCGCCCTGGCCGATCGCCAGGAGGGCGACCCAGAGCAGCGCGGCACCGTGCGGAGCGAGCGCCAACCCCAGGTAGGCCAGCGCCGACGCGGTGGTCAGCCCGAGCACCAGCGGACGCAGGCTGCCGAGCCGACCGGCCAGGGTGGGCATCAGCAGCGCGATCGGCACGCCGAGCGCGGTCACCCCGGCGAGCAGCAGCCCGGCCGACTCCGGCTGGTAACCGGCGTCGCGGAACAGCTGGGCCAGCCAACCCATGATCGCGTACCCGCTGAGCGACTGCGCCCCGAAGTAGACGGCCATCGCCCAGCCGAGCCGGGTCCGCGCCGGCCGGACCCGCGTGGGCGTGGCGACGACCGCCGTCGGGGTCGCCCGCCGCGCCGCGGCGCGGGTCCGCAGCGCCAGCGGCACCCACGGGAGTACGGCCACCGCGGCCATCGCGGCCCAGACGCCGAGCCCGGCCCGCCACGACCCGAAGGCGTGCGCGATCGGCACCGCGGAGGCGGCGGCCACCGTCGTGCCCACTGTCAACGCCATCGTGTACGCCCCGGTGACCAGGCCGGTGCGGTGCGGGAAGTGCTGCTTGACGAGCATCGGCAGCAGGATGTTGGCGACCGCGATGCCGGACAGCGCCAGCGCGCTGGTGAGCACGAAGATCAGGGCCGAGTCGGTGGCGACCCGGAGCACCTGGCCGACGGCGAGGGCGAACATGGCGACCACCAGCACCCGGGCCGGTGCCACCCGGCGGACCAGCCACGGGGTGAGCGCGCCGAGGCCGGCGAACGCGATGGTCGGCAGGGTGGTGACCAGGCCGGCGGTGACGCCGGAGAGGCCCAGCCCGTCGCGGACCTCGTCGAGCAGCGCGCCGAGGCTCGTCACCACGGCACGCAGGTTGAGCGCGACCAGCAGCATCCCGACCAGCACCAGCGCGCCACCGGTCGCCGGGTGCGTCCGCCGGCCGGCGCCGGGGTCCCGCGTCTGGGGAGGGTCGACGGCGACGGGGGCGGGCAGCGCCGGAGCGGCGGTTGGTGGCGGGGTCATGACCTCTAACCTACAATCATGGGATGAATTTGGGACCGGTGATGTAACCAGTGCCACCGTCTGTTGAATCCCCCTCCACGCCGCCAGTGCCTCCCCCCGGCCAGCCCGCCGTGCCGCCTCGCGGCCACCGGGTCCGGCAGACCACCGAGCAACTCCGCGCCCGGATCCTCGGCGGCGAATGGCCCGTCGGCGGGCGCATCCCCACCGAGCCACAACTGGTCGCCGCGCTGGGCGTCGGGCGCAACACGATCCGCGAGGCCGTCCGCGCCCTGGTGCACGCCGGAGTGCTGGAGTGCCGGCAGGGCTCCGGCACCTACGTGGTGTCCACCGACGAACTGGCGCCGGTGGTCGCCCGCCGGCTCGGCGACGACCGGATGACCGAGGTCATCGAGGTACGCCGTGCCTTCGAGGTGGAGGCCGCCCGGCTCGCCGCGCTGAGGCGTACACCCGAGGACCTGGCGGCGCTCGACGGCGCGCTCGCCCAGCGCGAGGCCGCCTGGCACGGGGGCCGGGTCGACGCGTTCGTCGAGGCCGACGTGGCGCTGCACACGGCGGTGGTCGCCGCCGCGCACAACGCCATGCTCGCCGAGCTGTACGCCTCGGTGGGCACCGCCCTGCGCAGCACCGTCGCCCAGGCCATGGGTGGGGCGCTCACCCCCGAGCGTTACGTCGACCACACCCGGTTGGTCGAGGCGATCCGGGCCGGCGATCCCGGCCGTGCGGCACTCGAAGCCGGCGCTTTTCTGGAACCCGCCGAACGGGCATAGGTTGTGCCCGACAGAAAAGCGGACACCTCGGGAGTACGAATGCTCAAGGGCTTCAAAGACTTCATCATGCGCGGCAACGTCGTCGACCTGGCGGTCGGTGTCGTCATCGGCGCCGCGTTCACGGGCGTGGTCACCGCCCTCACGACCTCGTTCCTCAAGCCGATCATCAAGCTGGTCGGCGGCGGAGAGGACCAGTTCGCCGGTCAGTGGAGGATCAGCGAGGGAAACTACATGGACTGGGCGGGGTTCATCAACGCCCTGATCACCTTCCTGCTCACCGCGGCGGTGCTCTACTTCTTCGTGGTGTTCCCGATGAACAAGCTGGCCGAGCGGCGGCAGCGGGGCGAGGAGCCGCCGCCGGCGGCGCCGAGCGAGGAGGTCAAGCTGCTCACCGAGATCCGGGACGCCCTGGTCTCCGCCGGTCACACCACCCCGGGCCAGCAGCGCGGGGCGCTGGACGACGTGCTGGGCCGGCGTCCCGAGCCGCCGACGCAGCGCTGACCCGAACGGATGCACATCGGCCCCTGCGGGATTCCCGCAGGGGCCGCACCTTCTCGTACGTGTGTTCGATAGAGTCCCGCCATGGAGCAGCGAAAGCACTGGTGGAACGGGAAGTGGGGGCGGCTGGCCCGGCGGGACGTCTTCCTACGGGTGGACGCCGACCGGTGGCACGTCGAGCAGCGGGCCGGCGGCGCCGAGGGCATCTCCCGTTTCTACGAGTACGGCAGTGCGGACGAGGCCGAGGACACCGTCCGGGCGCTGCTCGACGGCCCGGACACCTGGCGGGAGCTGTCCCCGCGCCCGCCCGGCGGCTGGACCCTCCCGTACAGCTGAGCGGGCGGGTGCAGCAGACAGTGCGGGGCCCTTCGTCCGCCACCGTTGCTCCGCCTCCCGGTGGCGGTACTGCTCTCACGGTGATGACTCTGAGGCATATTGATGCCACACAGTCATCACGCTCTCCGGCCCATCGCCTCGAGCCACTGCCGCTACCCCATCGGCGAGCGGGCAAAGCGACGCGCGCCAGCGAAGCGGCGGTGCCTGCGAGCGACGGCGTTTAGCGGCGTGCCGCCCTGGGAACCGCAGCGGGATGGACCAGCAGGACGAGCAGCAGGCGACCATCTCGCGGATCACCACCGGGATGCCGGTGATCGATTCAGCCGGCACCGAGGTCGGGACCGTCGACCTCGTCCAGCGGGGCGACCCGAACGCGGTGACCGTCCAGACACCGACCGCCGACCCGGGCAGCAGCCTGGACGAGCTGATCGAAGCGACAGCGGTCGAGGAGCCGGACGTCCCGGCCGATCTGGCGGCGCGGCTGCTGCACAGCGGCTACCTGAAGGTCTCGACCGAGCTGACCCGCACCGGCGCGGTCTACGTACCGGCCGACCGGATCGGGTCGGTGGCCGACGGCCGGGTCCTCCTGGCCGTCGGTGTGGCAGACCTGCCGCCCGAGGAGTGACCACCCCGCCCTTCCCCTGCGGCGGGGATGGGCTGGTCCGGCGCGGCGGGTTGGCGGCGGTGGAAGAGCAGCAGCATCAGGCAGCCCGCGACCAGGCCCCAGAACGCGCCGCCCACGCCGATCAGCGTCACCCCGGACGCGGTCACCACGAAGGTGACCACGGCGGCCTCGCGGGTCGCCGGGTCGGTCACCGCCGAGGCGAGCGCGGTGGCGAGTGCGCCCAGTAGCGCCAGCCCGGCGACCGCCTCGATGAGGATCGGTGGGGCGACCGCGACAAGTGTGGTGGCCACGCCGGCACCCAGACCGAGCACTGCCAGTCCAGCGCCGGCGGTGACCGAGGCGATCCACCGGCGCTCCGGGTCGGGGTGCGCGTCGGGGCCGGCGGCCAGCGCGGCGGTGATCGCCGCGAGGTTCACCGCGTGCCCGCCGGCCGGGGCGGCGAGCAGGCTGGCCAGGCCGGTGGTCCGCAGCGCGGCGCCGAACGGCGGCCGGTAGCCGTAACCGACGAGCACCGCCATGCCGGGTACGTTCTGCGCGGCCATGGTGACCAGGAACAGCGGCAGGGCCAGTCCGACAAGTGCGGACGCGTTCAAGGCCGGCGCGGTCAGCGTGATCGACGGGATCAGCGCGGCGCCGGTCAGGCCGGCCGGCGGTGCGGTCAGTGCGATCGCCGCCACCGCCACCACCAGCGCACCGGGCACCGCCCAGCGGCGGGCGAACCGGTGCAGCAGCAGCCAGCCGACCACCACCGGCCCGGCCACCATCGGCAGTTCGACAAGCGCGCGGACCGGGGCTGTGCACAGCGGCAGCAGCACCCCGGCGAGCATCGCGCCGGCCACCGGCTTGGGGATGGCGGCCACCGCGCGGCCCAGTGGCGGGAACAGTCCGGCCGCGACGATCAGCACACCGGAGACGAGGAAGGCGCCCACCGCTACCCGCCATCCGCCCGGTGGCGGCCCGGTAGCCACCAGCAGCGCCGCGCCCGGCGTGGACCAGGCCGCGCTCATCGGTATCCGGTACCGCCAGCCCAGCCAGGCGGCGACGAGCCCGCTCGCCACGCAGAGAGCGAGCAGGCCGGAGGCGGCCTGGGCGTCCGACGCGCCCGCCGCTCGGAGCCCGGCCAGCACGACGGTGAACGAACTGGCGAAGCCCACGAGCGCCGTCACCACACCCGCCAGCACCGGTTGTACGCGTCCGGCCACTCCACCCTCCCGACTGTTCCGTTTACGGAACGGCAGCGTGTAGCACGATAGCCGGGTGCCGCACCCACCACCAGAGCCGCGTCCGGACCTCGACGTGGATCCCGCCGTCGTCGGCCGCCGGGTCCGTGCACTGCGCGAGGAGCAGGGGATCTCGCTGTCCACACTCGCCCGGCTCGCCGGCGTCGGAAAGGCCACCCTCTCCGGCCTGGAGAACGGCACCCGCAACCCGACCCTGGAGACGCTCTGGGCGGTCACCGCGCAGCTCGGCGTACCGCTGACGGCAGTGTTGGCGGAGCCGGCCGCCGGCCCGACCGTGCACGGCGCCGCGGTCAGCGCCACCCTGCTGGAGGTGTTCACCGACACCGACGCGACCTACGAGCTGTACCGGATGCGGGTCGCGCCCGGCCCCGGGCAGCTCTCCCCCGCCCACCCGCCGGGGGTCACCGAGCACGTCACCGTCTTCGCCGGGGTGCTGCGCGCCGGACCGGCCGACGCACCGCTGACCGCCTCGGCCGGCGGTCACCTCCGCTGGGCGTCGGACGTGCCACACAGCTACGCGGCGGTGGGTGACGAGGAGGTCGCGGCGAGCCTGCTACTGCGCTATCCGCGCCGCTGAGGCCCCGCCGATCGGCCATGGACCGTCGGGCCGGTCGACGAAAATCGCAATCATTTCTCGACCTAGGTAGGAGGCGTAGAGACGAATGCGGGTTGTTCTTGGCAAGCTTGACCCCATGACGCTGATCCTCCGCTCGGTCATCCTCAACGACATCGGCTTGGTGCGCACCAACAACGAGGACTCCGCCCTCGCCGGTGACCGCCTGATCGCCGTCGCCGACGGCATGGGTGGGCTGCCTGCGGGCGAGGTGGCGAGCGAGATCGTGATCCGGATCCTGGACGAGCTGGCTCCGCCCACCGACCCCGACGGTGCCGCCGACGCACTGCGTGCCGTGGTCAGCACCGCCAACCAGCGCATCCACGCCGCGATCACCGTCGACCCGAGCCGGGACGGCATGGGTACGACGCTCACCGCGGCGCTGCTGGCCGGGGAGACGCTGGTGCTGGCCCAGGTGGGCGACTCCCGCTGCTACCTGCTGCGCGACGGGGAGCTGACCCAGCTCACCCGGGACGACACGTTCGTGCAGGCGCTTGTCGACCAGGGCACCCTCTCTCCCGAGCAGGCCCGCCACCACCCGCAGCGGTCCCTGGTGACCCGGGCCGTGCAGGGCGCCGACACCCCACCCGCTGTCGGTGTGCTCACAGTGGTCCCCGGCGACCGGCTGTTGCTGTGCAGCGACGGGCTCTCCGACTACGTCGAGGACGAGGCCATCGCGGCGGCCCTGGGCATGTACGCCGACCGTCAGCAGTGCGGTGAGCAGTTGGTGAAGCTGGCCCACCACGCCGGCGCGCCGGACAACGTCACAGTCGTGGTCTCCGACGTCGTCGCCCGCTGACCCGTGCGGCACCTGCCGGCCGGCTGACCGTCGGCCGGCGTCGCGGATCGGGCCAATCCGGTTGCTGCCACCCGCGCGGCGGGTTGAGATGGGCGAATGACCATCCGCCGGGTGACCGACGACGACCGTCTCACCACCAGCTTCCCGCTGGCCGCGTACGCCTTCGAGTCCTCGCCGCTCAGTGCCGCGCGGACCGCCGAGTTCCGCGACTACCTGCCCTACAACCAGGGCAACCGGACGCTGATCGTCGAGGAGGACGGCACCACGTTGGCCGCCGCCTCGGCCATTCCGATGCGACAGAACCTGCGCGGGGTGGTGCTGCCGATGGCCGGTGTCGCCGGGGTGGCGACCCATCCGCTGGCCCGCCGGCAGGGGCACGTCCGGACGTTGCTGCACCAACTCCTCGACGAGATGCGCGACGAGGGCCACCTGCTCAGCGCGCTCTATCCGTTCCGTCCCAGCTTCTACGCCCGGTTCGGCTACGTCGGGCTGCCCAAGCCCCGCCGGGTCACCTTCACGCCGGCCAACCTGGGCTCGCTGCTCCGGGTGGACCTGCCCGGCGAGGTGGGCTGGGAACGCATCGCCGCCGGCTACCCGGCATGGCGGGCGTTCACCGAGCGCAACCTCCAGGAACGACACGGCTTCGCGATCTTCCCCGACCACCGGGCGGTCGGGATGCGCGACCGTGACGAGTACTGGCTGCTCACCGCCCGGGTCGGCGGGGAGGTCACCGGCGCGGTGACGTACCGAATCGACGAGCACGGCGGCACGCTGCACGGCAACGAACTGCTGGTCACCGACCCACTCGCGCGGACGCTGCTGTTGCAGTTCTTCGCCCGGCACGTCGACCAGATCGAACGGATCACCGTTCAGGTTCCGCCGGACGAGTTGCCCGAGCTGTGGCTGACCGACCTGGACGTGCACGTCGAGGCCCGCACGGCCGTGCCGGGTTCGTCCGCGCCGATGGCCCGGCTGCTGTCGCTGGACGCGTTGAGCGGGCTGCCCGCCGGCCCGGGTCGGGTGCGGATCGAGCTGACCGGGGATCGCTGGCTTGCCGGCACCCACCTGCTCGACGGCACGACAGGCGCGCTGGCACTGGTCGACGACACCACCGGCCACGCCCCGACCGCCACGCTCACCGCCGCCGGGCTCTCCGCCCTCGCGTACGGGGTGCTGGACCCGGCCGAGTTGCCGCTACGCGGTCTGGGTGAGGTGCCTGTGGACGCCGCCACGGAGCTGCGCGGCCTCTTCCCCCGCCGGGTGCCGTACCTCTTCGCCGACTTCTGAGAGCGGTCTGCCGCCCGCGCCCGACGTGGCTTAACGGCGCCTTAAACCGGCTCGGCGGATTCGTCGCGACGCCGTCGCGGCTCCTAGCATCACGGGGTGCGCATGACGTCGCTTGCCGCTCTCCTCGTCCTCGGTGTCGCCACCGCGACCCTGCCCGCCTGCGCGCCCAACGACCCGGCCCCCACCTTCGAGGCCGGCTCGACCGCCTCGCCGACGGCCCTGCCGACCGGCGGTCAGGGTGAGGCGCCGGGGGCCCGGGACGGCCTCGGCGGGCCGGGGGCCAGCGCGAGCCCGAAGCCCGCCACCAAGGTGCTCGCGGCCGGCAACCCGAACGGTAAGGCCACAGTGCCGGTCGAGGCGCGGGCGGTGGACACCTCGAAGCCGACCCGGACCATCGGCACCGGCACCCCGGCGAGCTGCACCTCCGCGGCGGTCGTGAAGGCCGTCGCCACCGGCGGTGTCATCAGGTTCAACTGTGGACCGGCCCCGGTGACGATCAAGATGGCCGCCACCGCGAAGGTCCGCAACGCCAACGGGCCGAAGATCGTGCTGGACGGCGGCGGCACTGTCACGCTGAGCGGCCAGGGGCAGCGCCGCATCCTCTACATGAACACCTGCGACGAGGCCCAGGGCTTCACCACCTCGCACTGCCAGAACCAGGATCACCCACAGCTCACAGTGCAGAACCTCACCTTCGCCGACGGCAACTCCACGGGCGAGAAGGCCGAGGGCGGCGGCGGTGGGGCGATCTTCGTACGCGGCGGGCGGCTGAAGGTGGTCAACTCGCGCTTCGTCCGCAACCGCTGCGACCGCACCGGCCCCGACCTGGGTGGCGCGGCCATCCGGGTGCTGAGCCAGTACGAGAACAAGCCGGTGTACGTGGTGAGCAGCACCTTCGACGGCGGTTCCTGCTCCAACGGAGGGGCGTTGAGCAGCATCGGTGTGTCGTGGGTTGTGCTGAACAGCCTGCTCCGGGACAACGAGGCGATCGGCAGCGGCGCCAACCCGGCCAAGTCCGGCACGCCCGGCGGCGGCAGCGGCGGCGCGATCTACTGCGACGGCAACGAGTTCACCGTACGGATCGCCGGCACGATCATCGAGAACAACACTGCCAACGAGGGCGGCGGCGCTGTCTTCTTCGTGAGCAACAACCGCACCGGCACGATGAAGATCGAAAACTCGACACTGCGCCGCAATCCCAGCGCCAAGTTCGAGACCCGCGGCTTCCCCGGCATCTTCTTCCTGGGCGCCCGCAACCCCACGGTGACGGGCTCGAAACTGAGCTGAGGCCGCGCGTACCTCAGTAGGGGTTTCCCTCGCCCGGAGGGCGGGCGTGAAGGAGGGCGGCCGGGCGGCCGGGCAGATCCCGCGCGCCGGACATCGGTGGGCTTGTCGTGTGATCGCCGTCGGCCATTCCGACGAAGAGTTCCCTGAGCGCCGTCAGCGCACTGATCCTGGGGTGCCAGCCCAGCTCGGTCTCCGCGCGCTCGCTGGACATCAGCGGGGCGTTCAGACCCAACTCCACCCAGCCCGCGTCGACCGGTTGCAGCCGCGCCCGCCAGGTCAGCGCCGCCGCCGCCCGCAACACCGGCGCGGCGACCGGCACCGTCCAACCATGGAAGTGCCGGGCCACCAGCTCCGGAGTGAGCACCGGGTCCGCGGCGACATTGAAGGCGCCGCGCGCATCACCCAACACCGCCCGGGTGTACGCATCGGCCACGTCATCGGCGTGCACCGCCTGCATCCGCAACCGGCGGTTCGTCGGCACCAGCGGGATCCGGCCGAAGCGCAGCAGCCGCACCGGTGCCAGCGGGCCGAGGAAGTAACGCGTGATCTCCGCACCGGCGGCCCGCTGGAAGATCAACCCAGGTCGCATCCGTACCACCCGCAGCGTCGGATGATCCTGCTCAACCCCGTCCAGCAGCGCCTCCACCTCAGCCTTGTGCTCGCTGTACGACGAACCGGGCACACCGGTGGCCGGCCACCGCTCACTGATCGGGTGGTCCTTCGGGCCGGGCGCGTAGGTGCCGACCGACGAGGCGTACACCAGGGCCGGCACACCGGCCCGGACCACCGCGTCGATCACCGCCCGACTGCCCTCGACGTTGGTCCGGCGCAACACCCGCTGGTCGTGACTGGGCTGGATCTGCCAGGCCAGGTGGACCACCGCGTCCGCACCCGCGAACACCTCGGCGAGCTGCCCGGCCGCGCCCGGCGCGCCGATGTCGCAGGAGTGCCACTCCACCTGGTCGTACGGCTCGCCAGCATCCGGACCGGGCAACCGTCGAACGACCCCGGCCAACTCCACGCCCCGCTCCCGGCGCAGCCGCCGCAGCAGCGCCGTACCGACGTTGCCGCTCGCCCCCACCACCACGATCCGCATGCCCGACCCCGTACCCGCCCAGCAGCAGCTCAACCACCCACCAACCGCAGCGCGGTGCCTGCGGCCTGCAACGCGGCCCCGGCGGCTTGATCCACTCGACTTCCTGAAAGTCGCGGTATCCGAGCAGCCAGGACCGCCCGCCTTCCTGAATCCCGAGTCGATCAAGACCGGTCCGATGTCGTGTGGCCCGACCGGCGAGGACAACTGTCAGCAGCGCCGCGCCCACGAGAAGGATCGACCCGGTGGTGACGGCGAAGGCAGCCAGGGTCGGTCCACCCCCTTGGCTGCCCCAGATCCCTTGGCTGAGCTGGTTGGCGCCGAACAGACCGGCCGGGGTGGCGAGCAGCAGGGCCACCCAGAGGCCGGCGTCGTCGCCCCCAGTTGGCGCTGTTAGATGGCCCGGTGCGTGCAGGTGGCCGAGGCGCAGGAGCCGCAGCAGTGACAGTCCCGGGCAGCCACCGGAAAGCACGCGAGGTGGCGGTGCTCTCCACGAGGATCAGACAAGCGGCCCCGTCGAGTTGCCTTCGGGGACGCACCGTCGCCCGGCCGATCGAACCAACCGACCGCACACCCCAGGAGACGATTCCGATGATTCCCGACGACGATCCCACTCGCTCGCTGACCGTGGCGGACCCCGACGATCCCGCCACGACCTACATCTCCCTGGTGGGCAACACCTACGGCATGTTGATCACGGGCGAGCAGACCAACGGCGCGTACTGCCTGATCGACATGCGCGTCCCCGACGGCGGCGGGCCACCGCCGCACCGGCACGACTTCGAGGAGATGTTCACGATCCTGGAGGGCGAGATCGAGTTCACCTTCCGCGGCGAGAAGCACGTCGTGCGGGCCGGCTCCACGATCAACATCCCGGCCAACGCACCGCACAACTTCCGCAATACCTCAGGTGCGCCGGCCCACATGCTCTGTATGTGCACCCCGGCCGGGCAGGACGAGTACTTCACCCGCATCGGCGACGTCGTCGCGGGCAAGGACGCACCGCCGCCGCAGCTCTCACCTGACGAACTCGCCGAACGCCGCCGCCTCGGTGCCGAGCTGGCCTCGACCTACCGCAGCGAGTTCCTGTGACCAGCCAACCGCTGGCGCTCTGACGATATCGAGCCCGGGCAGCAGCATCCGTCGGACTGACTGCGGAAGGGGTCCGAGCCGCATGTGCGCGGCTGGGACCCCTCGCATGTTCGCCGTCGAGGGGTGATAAAGCTGTACCGGCGACAAAGCGGTGCGAAGTCTGCCGCGGGTGTAGATCAGCATCGCTCCTCTGGACCGGGGGCGGACATCAGCCGGGGCGCAGACGGTCGGGTAACCTGAGCGCGCGGGCCGCTAGCTCAATGGCAGAGCTGTGGACTTTTAATCCATAGGTTCAGGGTTCGAGTCCCTGGCGGCCCACGCATTTCCTCGACTGTCCCTCTGCGGCAGGAAGCGATCGCCATCCGGAGCTTCGGCGTGCCGCCCGCGAGCGATGGGGAGCGACCGCCAGGGAGCCGGCTCATCTTGTCGACCTACTCCCGGCTCGTCCATTGGTGTCCAGGGTCAGCCCGGTGGCGACCCTGTCGAGCGTGAAGCAGTTCGTCCGCGCGGTAGCGGACACCGGCCGATGGCGTGGCGCTTGAGTCGCGGCGACGTACATCAGTAGCGACCCCGAATTTAGGTAGACTGGTCCGAAGTAAGATCCGATCTAGCTTCGGGAGGGTCGATGTTCATCGGCCGGCGCACGGAACTGGACCTGCTCACCAAACAACTCGATCATGTGAAGCGCACTGGCGAGGGTCGCTCTGTCGCTATCCGCGGCCGGCGGCAGGTGGGCAAGTCGCGGCTGGTGCAGGAGTTGTGCGACCGGGTCGATCTGCCCTACTGCTTCTACACCGCGGTCAAGGGCGCGTCGAGCATCGAAGCGGTCAGCTACTTTCTCGGGGCCTTGCGCGACTCGTCGCTGCTTACCGCTGGCCGTCGTGATCTTCTGCCGTCCCAGCCGCCGGCCGGTGGCTGGGGAGACATGCTGCGGGTGTTGGCAGGTGTCTTGCCCGACACGCCGAGTGTCGTCGTCCTCGACGAACTGCCGTGGATCTCTGAGCAGGACCCGACGTTCGACGGACACCTGCAGGTCGCCTGGGATCGCCTCATCTCCAGCAGGCCAGTGCTGATGCTGCTGCTCGGCAGTGATCTGCACATGATGCAGCGGTTCACCGAGTACGACCGACCCTTCTACGGCAGGGCCACGAACATGGTCCTCGGCCCGTTCAATCCTGCCGAAACCGCCGCCGTGACCGGGTTGAGCGGCGCGGACGCGATCGATGCGCACCTGATCACCGGTGGATTGCCGGGTATCGCTCTGGAGTGGTCCCCGGGAACGCCCCCGGTCGATTTCCTGAGTCAGGAGATCTCCAACAAGACTTCGGCGTTGTTCACCGTCCCCGAGCAGTCCCTGGCATCGGAGTTTCCCGCCCCCGACACTGCCCGCCGCATCTTGGAAGCTGTCGGTGGAGCGGGTAGCCGCACGTTCAGCAACATCGCTGCTGCCGCCGGGGACCGCGGCGGCCCAGTCAGTTCCGGCACGCTGTCGCCGCTGCTTCACCGGCTCGTCGAGGAGAAACAGATCCTCGCTGTCGACAAGCCGCTGTCCACCAAGCCCAGCAAATTGGCTCAGTACCGGATCGCTGACAGCAATCTGCGCCTGTACCTGGCCATCTTGCGCGATGTGCATCAACTGGTTCTGCGCGATCGGTCAGCGGCCGCTCGCGCCATCCTCGATAGTCGGTGGTCGAGTTGGCGGGGTAACGCCGTCGAGCCGATCATCCGCGATGCGCTCGCCATCTCCGCCGGAGCCGGAGTTCTGCCCTGGACTGACGCGTGGGAAGTCGGTGGTTGGTGGAACCGGCAATCCAACCCAGAGATCGATCTTGTCGGAGCCGACCGCGCTCCGATCGCCTCCCGCATCGCGTTCGCCGGCTCCATCAAGTGGCAGGACGGCCCGTTCGACCGGCACCACCTCGACGAACTTCGGCGTCACGCCCCGCTGATCCCGGGTTTTCAGCCCGGCACCAGCGGGCTGGTCGTCGTCAGCCGCTCCGGAGCTGACCTCCCGGACGGGGCCGTGGACCTTGTCTGGGGACCCGACGACGTCATCCGCGCCTGGTCGGTCTGATTCTGTCTAACGTGCCGACGGACGCGGTGTTCTCGGTCGGTAATGGTCACGGAGCGCAATCCGTCAAGCTAGCCTCGGCCCTTCGTTAAGGGCTGCGCGGCGGCGGTCCCGGGGACGCGAAAGTGCCTTCTGATCTGGAACGATGTGACTTGTCTAGGGTCTCATCCATCCATCACGGAAGGCACTTTCAAGGTGCAGCGTACCGGCATGCGTCCTAAGCTTGCGGTCTCTGGTGGGGGTCGGGGCGTGGTCGGTCACGCCGGTGCCCGCTTGCTGGCCGACGTCGCCGAGGTGACGGGGTTGGCCAGGGGTTTTGGTGATGCGCTGGCCGGGTTGCGGCAGCGACGCCCGGTCCATGAGCCGGGCCGGGTCGCCGTCGATCTGGCGGTGATGCTCGCCGACGGCGGTGAAGCGATCGCTGATCTGGGCGTGTTACGCCATCAGCCCGAATTGTTTGGGCAGGTCGCGTCGGACGCGACCGGGTGGCGGGTCCTGGACAGCCTCGACACCGTGGCGTTGGCCCGGTTGCGGCAGGCCCGCGCGGCGGCGCGGGAAGTCGCGTGGGCGCAGACCTGTGAGATCCGCGGCCGGTTGCCCGCCTCGGTCGCGGCGGGCCGCGAGGTCCCCGGTCTGGTCCTGGACATGGATGCCACCCTGGTCATCTGCCATTCCGAGAAGGAATCGGCGACGCGGACGTGGAAGAAGACATTCGGCTACCACCCGCTGCTGTGTTTCCTCGACAACACCGGCGAAGCCCTGGCCGGACTACTGCGCGAAGGACGGGCCGGGTCGAACACCACCGCCGACCACATCACCGTGCTGGACGAGGCCCTCGCGCAGATCCCCGACGCCCACCGGCACGGGACACCGCTGCTGATCCGCACCGACGGCGCCGGCAGCACCCACGGCTTCCTCGCCCACATCCGAGGCCTACGCGAGCACGGCATCGACGCCCGATTCAGTGTGGGCGCCGCGATCACCGCAGCAGTCAGGGCGGCGATCGAGCAGGCCAACGACTGGATCCCCGCGATCAACACCGACGGCGCTCTGCGTGACGGCGCCGAAATCTGCGAACTCACCGGCTTGGCCGACACCAGCGGTTTCCCGGCCGGAACCCGCCTGATCGCCCGCCGGGAACGACCACACCCCGGCGCCCAGTTGTCGCTGTTCGACACCGTCAACGGCATGCGGCACCAGGTCATCGCCACCGACGCCCCGCCCGGTCAAGGATCCCTGCAGTTCCTGGAGGCCCGTCACCGCGCCCACGCCCGCGTCGAGGACCGCATCCGCACCGGCAAAGCCACGGGCTTCGGCCGGTTCCCGTCACGGATCTTCGCGATCAATCAGGCCTGGCTGCAGCTGGCGTTGACCGGCATTGACCTGCTCGCCTGGACCCAAACCCTGCTACTCGACGGCGACCTCGCCCGCGCGGAGCCGAAGAAACTGCGCTACCGGCTCCTACACGTCCCAGCCCGCATCGCCCGCACCGCACGCCGAACCTGGCTACGCATCGCCGACGGCTGGCCCTGGGCCGAGGAGATCATCACCGCGTTCACGCGCCTCGCCAGCCTGCCCCGGCCCCTTTCCTGAACCACAATCCCCGCCCCAGCAACAGCTTCGAGGAACCCGGCCACGCGTCGGGCCCAAACCATGCCTACCGGCAGAAACACCGCCAGCCGCACCCACAACACCAAGATCAATCACTCATGAAAGACCGAGGCTAGCAGGGAAGTTCAGCAACCGTGCCAGCCGAACCCGGCCGAGAAGCACGCTAGCAACCCGAGTGACCTCGATCCACACCGCAGGAGGCCGACTCGCCGGCAATCCATAGGTTCAGGGTTCGAGTCCCTGGCGGCCCACTCACAGGCAGGTCAGCGGCCCAGCCGGGGGTCGCTCCTGCTGGCCGGCGGCTGAAGTCGCGCGCTGGTAATCTGCGCCCCTCGGCGAGAGCGGAGTATGCCCGGTGCTCAGGATGGTGCTGCACAGGTCGGTTGCGGTGGCGGCCGTCTGCTTGGTGACCGCCTGCGGTTCTCCGACGACCTCAACAGCGGACGCCGGCGGAACGAAGCAGGCGACGGGCTCGGCCACAGCCACGAAACCAGCAGTTCCGGCGACCGGCGGGCCCGGGTACTCCGCGACGCTGTCGGCACGCTTGGTGGCCACGGAGTCACTACCGCCCGGCTTCACTGTGGAGATCGCGACCAGCATGGCGCAGGATGCTGGAGATCGGCGTGCAGACGTCGACGCATCCTGTTCGCACAGCATGATGCCGCTGCTGTCGGCCCGTCGGCTGACCGGCACTCCGTCAGCGATAGCCGCGGCCACCCTCAGCTACGACGCGGGTCCCGATGACTTGTGGGTGGGGACCGAAGTCCTCAGGACCTACACCGATGACGGTGCACGGCGAGCGATGACCGACCTGCGAGCGCTCATCGACAGTTGCCCGACCCTTGCGCCGTCCGGCCAGGGCGTCGGCGGCAGTTATCGCTTCTCGGTAGCGCCAGGGCCGCAGTTGGGCGATGACAGTCTTCACGTCAGCCACACCACGACGTCGGATCTTGACACGCTGGAATGGGACATCGTGCTCGTCCGGATCGGAACCACTCTGGTGGTCGTTCAGGCGGAGGGCAACAAGCCCGGCGGCGGCAGATACCTCACTCAGGTTGCCGAAGCCGCGCTGCACAGGTACCAGACGACCGGGTCCTGAACGACCTCGGAGGGCAGTCGGCGCGCGGCCGTGATTGCCCGGGTGCGGCGCTGTCCGGACCCTGGCGCCGGGAGCCGACGTAGATATCCTCTTCAGGTGCTGGCCCGTGTGGAGATCATTGACACGGGTTCGGCGCTGCGAAGGGACTATCGACATGCCCCGTGTGGTACCGGCGGTCATCCGCGCGCTCGACGTCCTCGAACTGTTCCTGGACTGCCCCCAACTGTCGGCCCGTCAGGTGATGGAGCGGCTCGACCTGCCCCGCACCACGGTCCACGAACTGCTCGTCACGCTTGAGGCTCGCTCGTACCTGATCTCCGTGCCGGGTCAGCCGGTGCAGTATCGGCTCGGCATGCCGCTGTTCCAGCTGGGCGCGGCGTTCGCGGGCCGGCTTGACCTGGTACGCGAGGCGCAGGGCGTCGCGCGGGACGTGGCGGCCGCGTGTGACGAGGCGGTCCATGTGGCTGTGCTCGACGGCGCCGATGTCATCTATCTCGTCAAGTTCGACAGCACCCACCCCGTTCGGATGGTTTCCGGGGTCGGACTGCGGCTGCCCGCGCACTGCACGGCAGTCGGCAAGGTACTGCTGTCGGCTCTCGACCAGGCGGACCTGGACGTCGTCCTGCTCAAGGACCCCCTGCCGGGCATGACGCCGGACAGCATCACCGATCCGGATCTTCTTCGTGATCATCTGAACCGTGTCCGGGCGGAGGGTGTCGCGGTCGACATCGGCGAGTCGGACACCGCGATGCGCTGTGTCGCTGCAGGGATCCGGGACCATACCGGCGCCATCATCGCTGGAATGAGTCTGTCTGCGCCGATCATTCGCTGGACGCCCCAGGTGCAGGTGGAGTGGACCGGGCTGGTTCGCGAGGGCGCGGCTGTGTTGTCGGCTCGCATGGGCTACCGGGCGCAACCTCGGTAGGCAACCTCCCGCTTTCGGTTCGAAACAACATCGAAACATTGACATTGTTCATCGCACTGCCCTAGCGTCGCGACCACTCGATACGGTATATCGAACCTAGTTCGAAATCTCGAACGGCGGTGGTCAGGTGACCCGACCGAACTGGAACGTCAGCGCTACTACCTCGGCCCGGTCGCCGATCGCCTCAACCTCGTCGCGCTACCCGGAGAGCACCACCCGACATGTCTCGGGTGGCTCCGACGAAGCGCGCGTGAGCGGACGTCCCACGGTGACGGGCGGGCCCGCTTACCACCGCAGGAAGCCACGAACGAACTGATCTCGACGGGCGCCCCTCGGTGGTCGCCGACAGAAACCAACTGCAACACAACCATCGCGGTGTTCGCCAGCTATGCCTTCGGCGTGCAGCCGTGCGCGGGAGAAAGAGGAGACGTATGTCCATGAAGGACAAGTCGGTGTGGTCACGGCGTGGCTTTCTGGGAGCGGGGGTGGGGGTGCTCGGCGCGGCCGGTCTGGCCGCGTGCGGGGACAGCTCCGAATCACCCAGCAAGGTGCAGCCGGAAGTTCCGCAGGAGCTGATCGACGCCGCTGCGGCGATGAAGGGCTCCTCGATGGGGATGCTGTCGCAGAAGCTCTATTCGACGGCGGCGAACGAAGCCCTCGACAGTTCGATCAAGAAGTTCGCCGACACCACCGGAACGAAGATCGAGAACAGTCTGGTCCAGGCCGACGCCGGTGACGTGGTGGCCAAGATCGACGCCGAGGTCAAGGGCGGGGTGGCCCGTGACCTGGCGTTCATGACCGACTCGCGGTTCGTCGCGCAGTTCCAGGCGCTGGGCGACCTGGAGGACGTGACGGATGTCGTCACGGCGCTGACCGCCAAGTACGGCGAGCCCTGCGCCGAGGCCAAGAACTTCTGCGTCTTCGACGGCAAGTGGTTCGCGATCCCGTACCACTTCATCGGGATCGGGTCGTTCCTGCGCAAGGACTGGATGCAGGACAAGGGCATCACCCCCAAGGACATCTACAGCTGGGAGGAACTGCGGGACCTGTGCCTGGAGATCTCCGACCCGACCAAACGCCGGTTCGGCTGGGGCATGACGGTGAACCGGTCCGGTGACGGCAACGGCATGATCGAGGCGCTGATCAACGCCTACGGCGGGTCGATCGCCTCCAACGACGGCCGCAAGGTCACGTTCAACACCCCCGAGACGGTGCAGGCGGTGACCTTCCTGGGCGACATCTACACCAATCAGAAGTACAAGCCGATGTTGCCACCGGGGATCGCGAGCTGGACCGACACCAGCAACAACGAGAACTGGCTCGCCGGGATCCTCGGCTACACCCGCAACCAGTTCAGCGTCTACGCGGACTCCAGGACCAAGAAGAACCCGGTGCACGCGAACACCCACGTGTTCTCCGACTGCATCGGGCCGGCGACCGACAATCCGCTGCTGCTCGGCCAGTCGCAGGGCTTCGTCATCTTCAAGGGCGCCAAGAACCCGGGGCTCGCCAAGCTCCTGGCGCAGTACCTGGTCAGCGCGCCCGCGCTGCTCGGGGTGGCGAAGGAGGCACCCGGCCTGGTGATGCCCGCCTGGGAGAAGGTCTGGGACGCCGACCCGTTCTTCACCAGCGGCGACCCGGCGTTCCCCATGCTGCGCAGAATCACTGAATTGAAGCTGCCGCTGAACACGAAGAACGGCCTCGCCTTCCCGCAGAAGGCCAGCGCGGGCCAGCAGGCGGTGGGTTCGGCCTACGTCCTCACCGACATGATGCAGCAGGTCGTCCAGGGCACGGCGCCGGCGCAGGCCGTGACGGCCGCCCACGCGAAGATGGTGCAGATCTTCAACCAGCAGGGGCTGCCGCAGTGAGGTCTGTCCGCCCCGCGCGGGTCCCGACGGCGAGGAAGTCCGCGCCGTCGGGACCCGGCTCTCTGACGGCGGTCCAGCGGCGGCTGGGTCGTGACTGGCGGCTGGCGGCACTGTTCCTGGCGCCGATGGCCGTGCTGGTCGGCGGGCTCGTCCTCGTGCCGATCGCCCGGTCGATCATCACCAGCACCACCGAACGGCACGGGCAAGACACCGTGTTCGTCGGCCTGGACAACTACCTCTCGCTCGTCGGCGACGACCAGTTCCACACGGGCGTGGTGAACTCGTTCGTCTTCACCGCGTACGCCGAGGTTTTCAAGGTTGTGCTGGGGTTGGCCGCCGCCCTGCTGCTGCACCACCGACGACGCGGGCGGGCCGTGCTGGCCGGGTTGCTCCTGGTGCCGTGGGTGGTGCCGACGGTGGTGACGGCGTTCAGCTGGCGTGCGCTGCTCGACCCGATCTTCGGCAGCGTCAACACGCTGCTCACCGCCAGCGGGATCGGGCCGCTGCTGGCCAGTGCTCACCTGGTCGACAGCTGGCCCGCGGGCTGGCTGTCCGACCCGTCACTGGCCATGCCGTCGGTAATCCTCGTCAACGTCTGGAAGGGAGTGCCGTTCTTCACCGTCTGTTTCCTCGCGGGGCTGAAGGCCATCCCGGCGGACCTCTACGAGGCGGCGACCATCGACGGCGCCTCGGCGTGGCAGCGGTTCAGAAGCGTGACGTTGCCCGGACTGCGTCACGTCATCACCGTGACGGTGACCCTGTCGTCGATCTGGACGTTCAACAACTTTGACCTGGTCTGGTTGCTGACGCAGGGCGGCCCGGGCGACGTGACAGCGCCGTACGTGCTCATCGCCTACTCGAAGGCGATCCTGCAGCTGCAGTACGGCGCGGGCGCGGCGGTCACGCTCGTCATGCTGCCGATCATCGGCGGGCTGGTGTTCATCCTGGTCCGTCTGTTGCGCCAGGACACCAACATCAAACTGCCCCGCCGACGCCGAGCAGCGCGGTGGATCGGCACGCAGCGGTGGGCCCCGACGGCCCGAAAGGCGCTGCCCTGGGTCATCACCGCGCTGGTCACCGGTCTGCTGGCCTGGGCGTCGCCGCACATCTTCTGGAAGGCGGCGGTGGTCCTCGGGGTGATTCTGCTGATCGCGGCCGGAGTCGGCCGGGTGGTCTCGACCCTCCAGTCACGAGGCGGACGCCGGTCGGGGTCCCTGGTGTCGGGCCTGGGGTCCTGGGTCGCGCTGGCCGGGTTGCTCCTCTTCGTGCTGGGCCCGCTGTACTGGATCGCCGTGACGGCCTTCAAGTCCGAGGGCCAGGTCGTCATGCGTACCGACGACCTGTGGCCGACGCCGTGGACCCTGGAGCAGTTCGGCGCCCTGTTCGACAACCAGCCGTTCGGCCGTTGGTACCTCAACACCCTGCTGGTGTCCGCGGCGTCCACGGCGGTGGCCCTGGTCTGCGCCGCCCTGGCGGGTTACGCGCTGGCCCGGCTGCGGTTCCGCGGAGCGCAGGGCTTCACCGTCACGGTGCTGCTCACCTACGTGATGCCGGGCGCGCTGCTGTTCATCCCGCTGTACCAGATGCTCATCGGCGCCCGGCTCACCGACTCGTTGTGGTCTCTGGTGGTGACATACCCGACCTTCACGCTGCCGTTCGCCACCTGGCTGCTGGTCGGGTACTTCTCGTCGATACCCATCGAGCTGGAGGAAGCCGCGTTGGTCGACGGTTGCAGCCGCATCCAGGCGTTCGGCAAGGTGGTGCTGCCCCTCGCCAAACCAGGGCTGCTGGCGGTCGCGCTCTTCACCCTGACCAACGCCTGGAACGAGTTCCTCTTCGCCTTCGTGTTCATCACGAAGGATGAGTACAAGACGCTCCCGGTCGGGATGCAGTCGATGATCGCCGGAGACGTCGTGCCGCAAGGACAACTCGCCGCGGCGTCGCTGCTGGTCAGCATCCCCGTGGTGATCATGTACGCCCTCGGGCAGCGCTTCCTGACCGAAGGGCTCACTGCGGGGGCGGTGAAGGGCTGATCGCACGTCGACGCCGGACGCAGTTCGCGGCGAACGGGCCGCTGGTGCCGATCGGGCACCAGCGGCCCAGCACGATGTCGTCACGGGACGTGCTCATGCAGACCCGTTTCCGGTCTCTGCGCGCGTGTAGGTGAGGAAGAGAGCGCCACTGTCCAGGACTGTGTGGTCGCTCAGGCGCCAGGTGCGGGGGGCGAAGACGGCGTCGCTGCCGAACAGCGGGATGCCAGCGCCGATGGTCAGCGGAGCGAGCTTGACGATCAGCTGATCGATCTCGGGGTACAGGGCTCCCGCCAGGGCGCCGCCGCCGATCACCCAGACGTCCTTGCCGTCGTGGCGCTTCAGCTCTCGTACCGTGGCAATGGGGTCTTGGGCCATGACCTCGACGGCCGGGTCCGGGCTGCTGCCCAGCGTGCGGGAGAACACCAGGTGGCGCAGGTGGGGGTACGCGTCGGCCACGCCGGCCTTCAGGCCCACCTCGTAGGAGTGGCGCCCTTCCAGCACAGTGTCGAACCGGCTGCCCTGGTCGGTGATGCCGAACGCCTGCCGGGCCGGACCGGGGAGGGTCTCCGGATATTCGCTGACGAGGTGGTGCAGGTAGTCCTCCGGAACCGGCCAGAACCCGTCGGGGCCGGTCGGGTCGGCGCCGTCGGGACCGGCGATGAAGCCGTCCAATGTGGTGGCGATGTAATACACGAGCTTGCGCACGACGATCTCCTCGTTCAGGCCGCCGGATGCTGTTCAGCGGCAACGTCCATCAGCCTGCCCGGCGAGGGCATCCGGCTGCTCCAGGCACCCGACCCTGCCACCTGCGGCCGATCCAGTTTCCCATCACTGCCTGAGCTGCTTCTCGAACCAGTGGTGGGCGTAGTGCTCGGTGTTGTACGCCTCGATCTCCCGGTAACCGGTTGCCCGGTACAGGGCGATCGCCTCGGTGAGGTTGCGGTTGGTGTCCAGCCGGACCGCTGTCGCGCCGTGCTCGGCGGCGTACCGTTCCAGCTCACCCAGCAGTCGCCGCCCGACGCCGAGCCCGCGTACGGTGTCGGTCACCCACACGCGTTTGACCTCGGCGGGGGCGTCGGAGTGGAGTTTGACCGCGCCGCAGCCGATCGGTTCGCTGTTGAGGGTGGCGAGCAGGAGCACCCCGTTGGGTGGGACGAGCGCTTCGTCAGGGACCGGTTTGCTCAGTGCGGGGTCGAACCCGTCGTCGAATCGTCGTGCGATGTCCCGGGCGTAGGCCCGCAGACAGGCGCGGGCTCGCGGGTCGCTCGGCGGGCACGGCTCGATGACGACCATCGAGCCGACGAGGAGCCGTTCGACCTCGGCCATGGCGGTGACGAGTCGTTCGCGGCGGTGTTCGGTGAGCGGTTCGAGGATCGAGGCGGCGAGATCGTCCGACCGCCGATCGAGGTCGGCCCACTGGGTCCGGCCGGCGTCGGTGAGCGTGGCGACGCGTACCCGGCCGTCGCCGCCGGCCTGGCCGACCGGTCCGACGGTGATGAGGTCGTCGTTCTCCAGGGTGCGCAGGAGCCGGCTGAGGTATCCGGAGTCCAGGCCGAGCCGGGCTCGTAGCGCGGCGACCTCGGCACCGGCGGGGCCGATCTCCCAGAGCAGCCGAGCCTGCCCCAGGGGACGCCCCTGGGTCATGTACTCGTCGTCGAGCGCACCCACCCGCTGGGTGACCGTCCGGTTGAACCGCCGCACGGCGGCGATGAGAGCCGAGTCCATACACCTGACTTTAGTCAGGCTTCTCGACTACGCACCAGATCGGTGGCGGTAGGACCGGATGCCGGCGTGGTCCAGGATGACCACCACGAGCGCCACCACTGTGACGACCGCGCTGACCGCCAACAGCGGCAGCCGCAGGAGGGCCGCCGCACCGCCCAGCACGAACAGGGCGGCGACCCGGGGCCAGGAGAGTCGCCGGTGGATCGCCGCCGAGAAGAGGATCCGCCCCATGAGGAACAGCGCCGGGCCGCTCAGAATGACCAGGGCCTCGGTCGTGTCACCGGTCCGCAGCGGGTGGGCGATGCTCAGCTCGGCGCCGACGGCGGTGACCACCAGCCCGGCGATCATCAGCAGGTGCAGGTATCCGGTGATCACCCCGAGCCGGGTCGGGTCGGCGTGTTCGATGGCCGGGCCCAGGCGCTGACCGGCGGGCGTGACGTAGAGCAGACCGATCAGCACCGCGATGGCGAAGACCAGCAGGAACGCGGCGGTCTGCGGGAGGGCGAGGTCGCTTTCGGCGTACGAGAGGCCGGCGACCAGGACGAGTTCGCCGAGCGCGATGATCATGATTTGTTGGTACCGCTCGGCGAAGTGCTCACCGGCGAGACGCAACTCCTGCGGCCGGGTCCGGCCCATCAGCGGAGTGGGCCAGCCGAGTCGTGGGCCGGTGAGATCGATGGCGAGGGCGAGCAACCAGAGCGGCACCCGCCACTCCGACAGCAACCCACCGGCCACCCACGGTACGGCCGAGACGCTGAACCAGCAGAGGATGCGCAGCGCCCGGCTCTGCCGTGGGTGACCGCGTAACGCGAGGACTGTGAACACGCCCCGGGCGAGGTGCACCGAGACGTACGCGCCGGCGAAGAGCAGGCCCCGCCCGTCCAACGCCTGCGGGATCGCCACCCCGGCCAGCAGGCTGCCCAGCGCGGCACCGACCAGCAGCCAGCGCACCGCCGGGCTCTCCGGGTCGTACCAGTCCGCGAACCAGGTGGTGGTCACCCAGATCCACCAGACCCCGGCCAACAGCACTGCGGTATTGAGCGCGCCGGCCAGGCTGAGGTCGTGCAACAGGTGGGCGGCCAGCTGACTGAGGGCGAGCACGAACGCCAGGTCGAAGAACAGCTCCAGGAACGAGGCGCTCAGCGGCGAGTCACCGCCCCGCAGCAGCCGTTCGGGTCTGCTCGCCATCGGCGCTCCTCCCGCCGGCGCACGCCCTGCGTCCGTCGTACCACCCGAGGCCGGCCACCGGAGGCGAAAGGGGGTCAGCCACCTCGGGGCGACGACCCACCGACCCCCCGTGTCGTTGATCTGGCTGCACCCATGGTCACCGCTGACCACGGTGGGGGCACCGACTCAACGAGGAGGGACGCCGATGACCGCTCAGCGCGAGACCGTCCAGGTCGACCACGACCTGTTCCGCGCCGTGTACGACTCGCCCGCATCACTGCCCGGCCGACACCGCTGGACCACCCCCGAGTCGGACGTCCGGCGGCTGGAGAAGCTGCTCGGCATGCCGGCACGCAGCATCGGCGCCCCGCTCTGGGTCAGCGGCGACGAACCCGACTGCCCAAAGTGCCGCCGGCGGGTCACCTGGTACGACATCGTCTCGTCGGCGCTCTCCGGCCTGCACGACAAGGCCATGATCGCCACGGTCATCCTGGGTGAGCGCAAGTACGTCAACACCGAGATCCCGGATGCCATCGCCGGGGTGCGCTGCTCCGACTGTCACACAGCGATCGACGGTCTGCGCAGCTTCAAGTGCCACAACTGGGCGTACGCCTTCGAGGCGCTGGAGGCCGTCCGCGAGCGGATGGCCGGCGGTCTCGCACCGACCTGAGCCGCGGTCGGCCGGCGCCGGAGCCGCGGTGGCCCCTGAGCCGGTCGAGGCGGCTCAGTCGGCCGAGCGACGGGTGGGGCGGCGGCCGGGCGGGCAGGGTGGTTCCGGGCCGGGGTCGGGCACCTGCGGCATCGGCCGGATGACCGGCTCGGCGCCGGTGACCCGCAGCGACTCGCCGTGGTGCCACAGCTCGACCTCGGCATCTCCGGCGGCGTCGGGCAGCTCGTAGCGGGCCTCCACCGGAGTCAACGTGACCCGCAGGCGGTGGCCGCGCCAGCGCAGGCTGAACGCCAACCGGTCGATCCGTCGCGGCAGCCGGGGGTCGAAGGAGGGCACCGCGCGGTCGTCGCGCAGCCCACCGAAGCCCTGCACCAGCGCCAACCACGCGCCGGCCAGCGAGGCAAGGTGCAGCCCGTCGGCGGTCTTGTCGCCCAGGTCGGCCAGGTCCTGCAGGACCGACTCGGCGAACAGGTCGTACGCCAGGTCCAGGTGCCCGACCTCGGCGGCCAGCACGGCCTGCGGGGCCGCCGACAGCGACGAGTCGCGGACCGTGCAGGCCTGGTAGTAGGCCAGGTTGCGGGCCTTCTCGTCGGCGGTGAACTCACCTGGGCAGAGCTGCATGGCCAGCACCAGATCTGCCTGCTTGACCACCTGCTTGCGGTACAGCTCCAGGTACGGGAAGTGCAGCAGCAGCGGGTAGTCGTCGTCGCCGGTGTTCGCGAAGTCCCACTCTGGTTGCTCGGTGAAACTCGTAGGCGGCGAACTTCGTCAGCCGCAACCGCTCCCGCCGGTGCAGGCGACCCGTCACTGTCAGCCGTACCCGGTCCGGGGTGCAGTCACCTGTGGTGGTCACCGTGCCCGGCCCCTCCAGCAGGTGACTGACCGCGACCGCGACGCGCTGACCGCTGCGCCCGGTGCGGTGCACAAGCACCCTGTCGAGGCCAGTCGCACGGTACGTCTCGGCGGTCAGCGGGTCGGTGGGCACCGAGGCGGCCCGAGGGCCGTCCGAACGCTCCGGCACCTTCTCGTTGGCCAGCAGATCCGAGCAGACCCGCAGCTCGACGGCGGCGTCCAACGGCTCGACCTCGTACCGGACGGCGGCCACCGGGCGACGCCGATCCACCCGTTGCCCAACGCGAAGATCGACTCGGTTTCGCCGAGCCGGTCCAGGTCGGCCTCCGTACGCCTGATTCGCCAGGTCTCGTCATCCGCCGTTCCGGCGGTGGACTGCTGTTGATCGGTGGCCGAACCGGTCTGCACGAAGCCTCCTGTCGATGTCGACGTCCTGCGACCAGCCAACCAGAGCCGGCTGTGCGAATCCTGGACGAAGGTCGAGAGGACCGCCCGGCCTTCGACAGCGGCGGTGCCCTGTGCCGCGTTCGTAGGGTGTCCTCCAGGTGAACAGGGTATGAACGTGAAGTGAGGTGATGCATGGTCGACAACGGCAGCATGGACGTTCCGGAGATCAGCGCCGAGTGGTACAGCGACGTCGTCGACGCCGCCGCCGGCAGCCCAGAGCCGGTGCAGTGGTTCGTCGGACACGCCACCGAGGGGGTGATCCTGCTACTCGGCGCGCTGCTGGTGATGGCCGCGCTGAGCCGCCGCTCCGGCGGCCCGCACGACCGGGCACTCGCCCTGGTCGCGCCGCTGCCGGCCCTCCTGGCGTACGTGGGCAGTGAGTTCTTCAAGACCGTGGTGGACGAGGAGCGGCCCTGCCGGACGATCGGTCGGGAGATCATCGCGGGTGCCTGCCCACCTCCGGGCGACTGGTCGTTCCCCAGCAACCACGCCACCATCGCCGGCGCGCTGGCGGTCACCACGTTGCTGCTCAACCGCCGTCTTGGCGTGGTCGCGTTGCCACTGGCCGCGCTCGGCGCCTTCTCCCGGGTCTTCGTGGGCGTGCACTACCCGCACGACGTGATCGCGGGTGTGCTGTTCGGTGCCCTGGTCGCCGTGGTGGTCACCCCGTTGCTGGCCCGCCCGACCAGCGAGGTGCTCCGCCGCCGGGCCAACCGCCCCGACAGCCCGGCCCCCAAACTGGCCAGCCGCTCCCGCCCCTAACCCGACCCCGCCCCGCCCCGCCCCGCCACGCCCCGCCACGCCCCGCCGATCTTGCACTTTCGGTTGTCGATATGAGTGGGATGCCCCTTATGCCGGGACAGAAAGTGCAAGATCGACGCGGCGGGGGGCGGTCAGAGTGCCCAGAGGACGGCAGCCGTTGTGCCGAGCAGCAGGAACGGGCCGAACGGCAGGTGGGTGCTCCAGCTGGCGCGGCGCGTGGCCAGCAGGCCCAGACTCACCAGGGCGGAGAGCCCGAAGGTGAGCAGCAGCCCGAACGCCAGCACCGGCCAGCCGTACCAGCCGAGCAGCGCACCGACGCTGAGCGCCAGCTTGGCGTCGCCCAGCCCGAAGCCGCGCCGGCCGAGCAGCACCGCGGTGCTGGCGAAGAAGAGCGCCAGCCCAGTGCCGCCGATGACGGCCCGCAGCCAGTGCCCCGGGTCGGCGTCGAGCGCTGCCACGCCGAGCAGCAGCCAGGTCCCGACCGCGGCGGGCAGCGTGAGCCGATCCGGCAACCGGCGCACGGCCAGGTCGACGAGGACCGCCGGGATCGTCCAGCCGAGCCACCAGATCAGCGCCGGCAGCGCCCCGCCCGACGGGCCGGCGAACGCCAGTAGCACCACCGCCGCAAGCACGGCCAACTCGACTGTGCCCGGCGGTGGGCCGACCCGGGCGCGGCAGCGACCGCAGCGGGCCGCCGGGCCCAGCGCCGGCCAGGGGCGGGTCAGGCCGATCGGCGCGCCGCAGGCGTCGCAGCCGCTCCGGTTGGGCAGACCCGGGGGTACGGCGTAGCGCAACGCCGCCAACCGCATCAGCGGGCTGATCGTGAGGATCGCGAACACTGACGAAAGCCGGGTACGCGCCACCGCCGAGGCGAGTCCCGCTGGTCGTTCGCGCCGTGGAGCAGGCATTGCCTGGCCGGTGGGTTCGGTCGTACCGCCGGACGGCGGGGGCGCCGGGCTCCGATCGGGCGGGTCTTCCCGACCGGGGACGGCCGCAGGGGGTCCGGTCAGCGCCATGTTCCCTCCCTTGCGGCCAGGTGCTCCTCCGCGATGGCGAACACGGATCGTGATTGAACGCTCGCGACGGTGTAGCGGATGGCGCAGAAACCGACCTGCCCACCCGAGCCGGCAAGGGTGCTCTCGACCGCTTCCGAGCTTGGCGAGGCGGTCCGCCGATCGGCCGACGACCCCGTTCGAATGCCGGGATGAGGCCGCGATGTCCCACTCCCGCGACCGATGGCGAGACTCCGGCGAGCCCAACCGGCGCGGCCACGCCCCATCAATAACGACAGTTCGCTCGACCATTGCCCGGGGCGCAGTGTGGACACCCGCCACCACCACCTGTCATCACGCAGAGTGTTCACTTGAATTGCCTCTGTTGCATCGGCGAGCGTCAGCTTATGCTCGCCCCTTGGGTGTGACGCAAGCCTCACCTTCACCATCGGACGACACAGGACCCCTGATTTGCAAAAGATCCGTAACGGTGAATGCAGAAGCGCAATGAACGGCTCCGGATGTGCTGATCCGGGCGCGCTTCCGCATGCCCGACGGCAGTGAACCGTCACCGCCCCGGGCGACCACGAGGAGGCTCGACGGTGCGCGGACGGCAGCTCAGAAGAGCGGCAATCTGCCTGCTGGTGGGCGTGGTGGCGATGCCCGTCACCGCCTGCGCCAGCGGACGGGAAGCGGTCGAACGGCCGACGGTAGCCCGCGACGACGAACAACGGATCGATCCCGACGTCGAACGGCGTGCTGCCGAAAAGGCGGCACTTGACGCGTACTCCGGGTATCTCGCGGCCTCGCGCACGGCGGGCCTACGCAGTGATCCGCGTTCACCGGAACTGTCCCGATTCCTCGGTGATCCACTTTTGACTCGGGTCCGGGCGTCCATTCGTGAGGCTAAGGAGCACGGCGCTATGCGTACCGGGACGTTCAAGTCCGACCCGACCGTGACCGCCGTCAGCCTGGACGCGAAGCCGGCCACCGTGGAGATCCAGGACTGCCTGGACACGAGCGGCTACCGGCTGGTCTACGCCAAGGACAAACGCTCGGTCCCGGGCAGCGGTGGCGGCAGACACCTTTCCACCGCCACCGCGACCCGCTATCCCGACGGTCGCTGGCTGATCAACTACGGCGCGACGCACCGGGACCAGCCGTGCTGAGCGGGGTCGCGACAACCCGACGGGCGCTCGCCGGGATCGGCCTCGCGCTCCTGCTGGTAGTCGGTGCGGCCCCGCCGGCCGCCGCGGCCCTGCGGGCCGACCCGGGAGCGGGCTGCCCACCCGACCAACCCGACTGCAGCGTCTGGGACGACGAGCCCGGTAAACCGGGCGATCCCGGCGGCGGCGGGGACGACGGTGGGGATGACGGTAGCGGCGGGGGTGGGGGCGTCTGCCAGTGGAACGGGCGGACCATCCCCTGCTACGACGAGGACCTGGGCTGGTTCAACAACGGCGACGGGTGCTACTACAAGCTTTCCGAGGGAACGGTTGAGCCCCCCGAGGGCGAGCAGTGGTATCTGCAAACCTGCAACGGCGGCGACCTCGGTACCCAGGTAATGGTGACGCTGGCCGATCCGCCGCCCGGCTTCGGCGCGCCGCCAGACCCCGAGGAGCTGGCCCGTCGCGCCCTGGCGTCGATCAGTCTGCTGCCGGCACCGCTGAGGATGGCACCCCGCAAGAGCATCGGCCCCGGTCTGGTCGGCCTACCTGTGTGGATGTGGGCGGCGCGGAGCACCAGCTACTTCGGCCCGCTGACCGCGTCCGCGTCAGACCGGGGCGTGACCGTCTCCATCGAGGCGAAGGTCAACCGGATCGTCTGGGACATGGGCAACGGGGACGAGGTCCCCTGCGAAACGGCCGGCACGCCGTACGACTCGAAGGGCAATCGAGCCGGCGAGACCTCCCCGGACTGCGGCTACGACAAGGGCTACCAGAAGGCCGGCACCTACCGGGTCACCGCCACCACCCACTGGAAGGTGACCTGGCACGGCGGTGGCGAGAGCGGAGAAATCCTGGTGACCCGTAACAGCGGCAACGTTCCGATCCAGATCAACGAACTCCAGGTGGTCACCAGATGAGCCTCGCGACGCGCAACGGGACCGGGTCGGTGGACGCCCCCGTCAACCCGCCCACTGTGGTCCGCCAGCGCCGGATCCGTCCCGGGCTGCTCGGTCTCGCCGTCCTCCTGATCGCCCTGGGCGGGCTGGGCGCGGCGTTCGCTGTCACCTCGGTTCGGGCCACCGGCAGCTACCTGGCGGTGGCCCGCCCGGTGGAGGTGGGCCGCGAGATCAGCGCAGCCGACCTGGTGACCGTGCAGGTCGCCGGCGGCCAGGGGCTACGCCCGGTGCCCGCCGGACGCCTCAACGAGGTGGTCGGCAAACGGGCCGCGGTCGCGCTGCTTCCGGGCACGCTGCTCACCCTGGGACAGGTCACCGACGATCCGCTGCTCGGCCCCGGCCAGCAGCAGATCGCGCTCGGCCTGGAGACCGCCCAGGTGCCGGCCCGCGAACTGCACCCCGGTGACAAGGTCCTGCTGGTCAGCACTCCGGACGACAACGCCGACGGAGACGCGGCCACCGCCGGCACCAGGTTCACGGCCACCGTCATCGACATGGTCAGCCCGGCCAACGACGACAAGGTCCTGTACCTGGCCCTGCTCACCCGTGACGTGCCCGCGGTGGTGGCGCTCGCCGCACAGGAACGGCTCGCCGTCGTGCTGACCGAGGCGGCCTGAGCATGGCGATCATCGCGCTGGTGTCCGCGAAGGGCTCACCCGGCGTCACGACCTCGGCGCTGGCCTGCGCGCTGGCCTGGCACCGGCGGCTGGTGGTCGCCGAATGTGACCCGGCCGGCGGCTCGATCCTCGCCGGATACCTCGGCGGCCAACTGGACGGCCCGCGCGGCATCGGCGAGCTGGCCGTCGGGGAGTTGCGCGACGGCAACCTGGACACCGCGTTCTGGTCGCAACTGGTCGACCTGGACGCACCCCGCCGGGAACGGCTGCTGCTGCCCGGCCTCGTCGACCCCGCCCAGAGCGGCAGCGTCACCCCGCTCTGGCAGCGCTTCGCCGACTACTTCGACGCCCTCGACCGAGGCAACCCCGGCTACGACGTCCTTGTCGACTGCGGTCGTCTACACGTGAACGGACCACCGTGGCCGGTGCTGCGGGCCGCCTCGGTGGTGCTGTTGGTGACCCGGGCGCACCTGCCGGACCTCTCCGGCACCCGGGCGGTGGTCACCACCATCGAACGGGACTTCGCCGAGCACCGGGTCCCCCCGGGCACCCTGCGGCTGCTGCTGGTCGGCGGCGGGCACGGGCGGGCCGAGATCAGCCGAGCCCTGAAACTGCCCGTCATCGCACGGCTGCCGCACGATCCGCGTACCGCCGGGGTGCTCGCCCTGGGCGGCACCGTGCGGGCCGGACGGCCGCTGATGCGCGCGGCGGCCGCGCTGGAGGTTCCGATCGGGGCGCTCCTGGAGCGGCGAAAGGCCCGATTGGCGTGGCCCGTTCAGCAGGGAGTGCCAGATGCGGTTTGAGCCGGTCTCCACCGATCCGCGCCAACAGCCACCGGGCGTGACCTCCACCGCGCCACCACTGGCCGCGCCGAACGGCCGGCACCAGCAGTCCGGGCCACAGCCCCAGCCGATGCCCGCGGCCACCCCGCCGCCGGAGTCGCCGCCCCGGCCCCGAATGGACTTCCAGGTCGTCCGGGAGCTGCGCCGGGAACTCACCGAACGGCTCACCCTCTGGCAGCGCGGCCGGGAGTTCACAGTCGACGAGGAGGACACCGAGCGGGCCCGACTCGCCGTCACTGTGGTGGCCTCGTACGCGGACTCGGTGCGCCGGGCCGGCACGCCCATGGCCGCCGGCGAGGAACGCCTGCTGCTCGACCAGGTTACCGCCGAGCTGGTCGGGCTCGGCCGGCTGCAGACGCTGCTTGTCGACGACACCATCGAGGAGGTGCACATCCTCGGCTGCGACCAGGTACGCATCACCCGGCACGGCGGTGGGGTGGACTGGGCCGAGCCGATCGCCGACAGCGACGCCGAACTGGTGGAGATCCTCCAGGCGGCGGCCCGCCGGGCGGGCGCGACCGAGCGGTCCCTCTCCACAGTGAAGCCCACCCTCGACCTGCAACTGCCCGACGGCAGCCGGCTGGCCGCGGTGTTCCTGGTCAGCCACCGCCCGTACGCGGTGATCCGCAAGCACAACACCCTGGACGTGAGCCTCGACGACCTCGCGGGCGCGCGAGGTGACCTGGACGAGATGATCGACCCGCTGCTGCGCGACTTCCTCCGCGCGGCGATGCGCGCCGGTCTGAACATCATGGTCGCCGGCTTGGCCGGTGCCGGAAAGACAACTGTCATCCGGGCGCTGATGAACGAGATCCCACAGGATGAGCCGTACGTGCTGCTGGAGGAGAGTCGGGAGCTGCTCCCGGCCCGCCGCCGGGAGCGGCACCGGGCGGTGATGAGCTTCGAAGCCCGGGAGGGCCACGGCGAGCGCGGCTTCGACGGGCGCCCAGCCGGTGAGGTGACCATCGCCGACCTGATCCCGCTGTCGCTGCGGATGGGCGTCCTGCGGATCATCGTGGGCGAGGTGCGGTCCCGGGAGATCGTGCCGATGCTCCAGGCGATGACCACCAGCCGGGGGTCGATGTGCACCATCCACGCCCGTACCGCCGCCGGTGTGAGTGAACGGATCGTCGAGCTGGCCCTGGCGCACGGCCGCGAGATGACCGTCGACCAGGCCCGCCGGATGGCCGGCAACGCGCTCGACCTGATCGTCTACGTCACCATCGAGGACGAGACCGCGATCGGTGGGCGGAAACACCGTTTCGTCTCCCAGGTGGAGGAGGTGATCGGGGCCGGCGAAGCCGGTCGGATCACCACCACCACGATCTTCGGGCCCGGCCCGGACGGTCGTGCGGTCCCCCGGCACCTACCGGAACGGGTCCGCGACCAGTTGCTGCGGGTGGGTTACGACGCGCGGCTGCTGACCCGCTGGGTGGAGTCCGGCGCCGGTGCCTGGCGGCGGCCCCGGCAGACCCGACTGGCCCGGCGGGTGACCTGATGCTCGGCAGCCTGGAACTGATCGCGGTGATCTCCGGGGCCGCCTGTGTGGCCGGGTTGCTGCTGGCCGTGGTCGCGCTGGTCGGCACCCGCCGACCCCCCGGGCCGCGCCCGGGCAGCGGGCCGGGGCTGAGCCGGCTGTGGCGCGGGCCGGGCAGCACTCCGTCCGAGCAGCGGGCCTACCAGGCACTGCTTGTCGCCGCGCTGGTCGCCGGCGCGTTGGCGTTCCTGTTGACCGGGCTGCCGGTGGTGGGCCTGCTGGTGGCGGTGGCGGTGCCGGGCACCCCGTGGCTGTTCGGGGTGGGCAAGGCCGAACAGCGGGCGATCGCCCGGATCGAGGCGGTCGGCGAGTGGACCCGCCGACTCAAGGACGTCTCCGGCACCGGGCAGGGCCTCCAACAGTCGATCATCGGCACGATCGGCAGCGTGCCACCCGGCATCGAGGACGAGGTACGGCTGCTCGCCGCCCGTCTACAGGCCGGCTGGATGGCCCGCTCCGCGCTGCTGGCGTTCGCCGACGAGATCGCCGACCCGGTCTGCGACCAGGTGGTCGCGGCACTGATCCTGCACCTGTCGGACCGTGGTGAGCGACTGGGTGACGTGCTCGGTTCGATCGCCGGCGCGGCGTCCGCGGAGGTGGCCACCCGCCGGGAGATCGAGGCCAAGCGCACCCAACCCCGGTTCGCGGTCCGCTTCCTCACCGGAATGACGCTGGCCACCCTCGCGTACGGGCTGATAAACACCGAGTACATCAGGCCGTACGGCACGCCTGTGGGTCAGCTGGTGATGGCCGCCCTCGGCGCCGCCTTCATCGGCCTGCTGGCCTGGGTGCGGTCGATGAGCCAGCCGCAACGGCCGGCCCGGTTCCTGCCGGCGCCTGATCCGGCCGAGGTGATCGCGTGATTGTGAACTGGCAGTTGGCCATCGCGGTCTGCGGTGGTGCCGGGGTCGGCCTGGGTGTGTTCCTGGTGGTCCGGGAGTTGGTCCCGGCGACACCGGCGCTCGGGCCGGCGCTGCGCCGGTTGCATCAGCCTCCGGGTGCCGGCCGGGTGGCCACGCCCGCCTCCCGGCGGCTGGACTCGCTGACCGGGTTGTCCCGTTGGTTGCGTCCGCCGCATCGGCAACTGGCCCTGATCGGTCAGACGCCCGAGCAGTACGCGCTGTCGGTGCTGCTGTCCGCGCTGATCGGGTTGGCCACGCCGACTCTGCTCGGTGTGGTGCTGTGGGTGCTCGGCATCCCGTTCCCGCTGGTCGTACCGGTGCTGGGCAGTCTCGGGCTGGCGCTGCTGGCCGGCCTGCTTGCGCACCGCGCCGTGCTGACCAAGGCCGACGCGGCCCGCGAGGAGTTCCGCCAGGCGGTCTGCACCTACCTCGACCTGGTGGCGTTGCAGCTGTCGGCGGCGCACGGGCCGGTGCAGTCGCTGGAGCGGGCGGCGGCGGTCTGCGACGGCTGGGTGTTCGACCGGCTCCAGGAGTCGCTGCGGATCGCCCAGATGCAGATGCACGCGCCCTGGGACGAGCTGCGCGACCTCGCCGACAAGATCGGCATTCCGGAGTTGGGCGACGTCGGCGCGATCATGCGTTCCTCCGGCAGCGAGGGCGCGCAGGTGCACGAGACGCTGCGCAGCCGGGCCGACTCGCTGCGCGACCAGATCCGCACCGACAACCTCGCCCGTGCCGAGGGGGTGACCAGCAAGCTCGACATCCCGGGCGCGTTGCTCGTCTTCGTGCTGCTCGGGTTCGTCCTCTATCCGTTCATCGCCCGTGTCTGACCCCGCCCCCTGAAGGAGAACGCCATGTCCATCCTCAGCTACCTGCACGTCGTGGTGACGACGCGTCTGGCCGAGCTTCGCCGTGACGGTGAGCGCGGCGACAGCCCGGTGCCCACCGCCGTGATCATCGCCGGCCTGGTCGCCGTCGCCATGGCCGTCACCGCGCTGGCCCTGACCAAGGCCAACAGCTGGATGAACGGCATCCCGAACCACACCGACCCGAAGTAGCCGACATGCGCCGAGCCGTGTACGCGAGGTGGAGCCGGGCGGTCACCGCCGCCCGGCGCCGCTTCGCGACCGGCGATCGCGAGCGGGGCGCCAACCCGGTGGAACTCGCCGTGATGATGCCGCTGATCCTGGTGCTGCTCTTCGCCTCGATCCAGGTCGCGGCCGTCTTCCTCGCCCGCTCCACCGCGTTGAACGCCGCGCAGAGTGGCGTCAACGCGCAGCGGACGTACGAGGCGAGCAGCGGCGCCGGGGTGGACAGCGCCTCCCGCTTCCTCAAGGCCGCCGGCGGTTGGCTGGTGGGCTGGGACAAGGCCGGACCGACCTGTGCGACCACCGCGACCGAGGTGACCTGCACGGTGAGCGGCCGGTCCCTGTCGGTGGTGCCGGGCGTGGACTTCGCGGTACAGCAGACCGCCCACGGAACTGTGGAGAGGGTGACCCCGCCATGACCCGTACCGCCGAGCGGGGCTCGGTCTCCATCGAGGTGGCAGTGCTTGCGCCCGCGTTCATCGCGTTGATGGTGTTGGCCGGTGTGGTCGGGCGCAGCGCGGTCGCGGCGGAGGCGCTCGACGCGGCCGCGCACGACGCCGCCCGGGCTGCCTCGATTTCCCGGGATTCCGGCACCGCCCGGACAAGGGCGCTGGAGGCCGCCCAGAAGCAGTTGGACTGGCACGGCCTGGCCTGCTCCAACGACCTGGCCCCGAAGTTCACCGGCTCGGTGGCCGGCATGGCCGACAGTGAGGCCAGCTTCGATGACGCCTTCAGCAGCCAGATCGGTACGAGCGCCACGGTGACGGTGACGATCAGCTGCGTGGTGTCCTTCCAGGACATCACACTCGACATCCTGCCCGGGATGGTGAGCGAAAAGCTGATCACCGCGCAGTTCACCTCCCCGCTCGACCGTTACCGGAGTCGGCAGTGACGGCCGCCGTCAGGTCCTCGCGGGCAGGTGAGCACGGCCGGGTGAGCATCTTCCTCGCGGTGACGATGGTCGGCGTACTGGCCATCATCGGCCTCTCCTTCGACGGCGCCGGGCAGCTCCGCACCCTGCAACGCGCCCAGAACCTGGCCGCCGAGGCGGCGCGGGCCGGCGGTCAGGCCATCGACCGGGCCACCGCCATCGAGGGTGGGCCGAAACGGATCGACGAGCCGGAGGCGCGCAAGGCGGTCGCCGACTACCTGAAAGCCGTGGACACCGCCGGCCACAGCGTGAACTTCCCCGAGGTCGACGGGGAAATCCTGATCCGGGTGGCCGTCTCCATCACCTACCAGCGCTCGATGATCGGACCGTTCGTCCAGAACAAGACGGTCACCGTCACCGGCGAGGCGACAGCACGTGCCATCACCGCAACACCGTAGGAAGGAAGGCAGCCATGCCCGTATCGGGTGGGTCCGTCGTACGGCGGACCGGACGGATCCTCACCGGCATCGGCGCGCTTGCCGTGCTCCTGGTGCTGCTGGTCGGCGCGCCGATCGCGCTGCTCGCCTTCGCCGGTAACCCGCTGCCCGATCACCTTCCCACGATCAGCGAGGTGGGCACCGCGCTGACCAGCCGGGACGACGGTCAGCTCTTCCTGCGGGCGTTGGCAGTGGCCGGTTGGTTCGGCTGGGCCACGTTCGCCTTCTCCGTCCTCGTCGAGCTGGGCGCACAGTCCCTGCGTCGCCCGGCCCCGAAGCTGCCCGGGATGGGTCGGCAGCAGAAGGCAGCCGCCGCGCTGGTCGGCTCGGTCGCGCTGATCCTGGTAGCCAGCCCGGCCGCCGCCAGCGCCGCGGCTGTCTACGGCGCCCCGGCGTACGCGAGTCCAAGCGCGCCGGCCGTCACCACCCTGGTCGCGCCGACCCGCGCCGCGACGACACCGGACACGGCCGCGCCGGTGTACCGGGTGGCGCGGGGCGACTACCTCGGCGAGGTGGCCGACCGGTACCTGGACGAGTTCGGCGACTACCGACAGCTCGCCAAGCTGAACAAGCTCGACGACCCGGACCGGATCCACCCCGGCCAACTGCTCCGGCTGCCCACCGAGGCCGCCGACCAGGGGGCCCGGCAGCACGCCACCGGCCGGCTCGTCGACCGGCCCGCGGCGCCGAAGCCCCCCGCACCCCGGCCGGCGCCCGAGCGGGCCGCACCACCGCGGGTGGCCCCGGCACCACCCAGCGGTACGGAGTCAGTGGGCCAGCCACCAGCGATGACTGTCGGTGCAGCCCGAGCCGGTGCCGCCGATCGGGTGAACCGCCCGCTGGCGGTTTCCGCCGTACTGGCCGTGGCGAGCATCGTCGGCGCTCAGATCGGAGCAGTCCTGGGCTTGCGCCGCCGTCCAGCCACCGCCGGGGCGTCTCCCCGGCTGGCCGCTTCCTCCCGCACATCCCGGCGCGGCGCGGGCCGGAGCAGCGGTGGCGCGGGCCAGCGGGCCAGTGGTGGGGCAGCCGGGAGCGGTGCCGCGTGGGCTTCCAGCCGGGCGGCGGCGGCCATCGAAGCTCCGGCGGCACCGAACGGCGGCGCGGCACCGACGGGCAGTGGACTCGCACCTACTGGCAGCGGGGTGACGCCCGCCGGCAGCGGAATGGCTTTCCCCGGTAGTACGGCGTTCCCGGGTAGCGGAATGGCTCTCTCCGGCGGCACGGCACCCCCCGGCGGCGGAATGACGAGCGCCGACCCAGGGGGCTGGAGTGGTGACGACGGCTGGGCCGGTGCTGGTGGCGAGGGCGGGCTGTTCGACGGCGGGCACGGCCTGGACTCCGTACCGGACGGTCCGCCGGTCGGCCGCCACCGGCGCAGCTGATCGGCAGGGAAAGTGCGTCCGGGGCGAGGTGTCCGGAGAGCGTGATGCCTCTGCGGCATCTTGATGACTCACAGACATCATCGTCATGGGCAACACTGCCCGGAGGAAGGAGAGGGTCAGGGCAGGCGGGTCTGGAGCACGCCGTTCTGGATCCGGGTGGGCAGGATCTGCTGGTCGTTGCCGGACGGCCCCTGCACGACCTCGCCGCCGTTGAGGCGGAAAGCGCTGCCGTGCCACGGGCAGACGACGCAGGCGTGGCCGTCGATCTCCTGCACATCGCCCTCGCCGAGCGGACCGCTCTGGTGCGGGCAGCGCTCCAGCATCACCGTCACCTCGTCACCGTGCCGGTAGAGGATCACCGAGATGTCGTCGTCCACCTCTCGGGTGATCAGGGTGCGTTGCGGCAACGTCGCCATGTCGGCCAGCGAGTGCCAGCCGTCGGTCATCCGGTGCAGCTCGGAGACGCTCTGGTTGACCTGCGCCCCCTGCTTGTACGCGAGGTGACCCCCGATGTACGCCCCGAGGCTCACGGTGGAGAGCCCGAGGAAGCCGAGGGCACGGCCCATTCCGTGGCGTCCGGACAGCCGCGCGGCCAGCGAGCCGGCGTAGATCGCCATGCCGACGGTGTTGGCGGCGGCGTGCACCAGGCCGACCCGGCGCTGGTCCCGGGCGAGTGCCGCCCAGTCGTTCAGACCGGCCACCGCCGCCGGCAGCGCGCTGACGGTGCCCAGACCGACAAGCACTGTGGCGGGCCGGCGCTGCCCGGGCATGAGGTCCAGCACCGCGGCGCTGATCCACGCACCGACCGGCACCTGCACCATCGCCGGGTGCAGCGGATGCCCGAGGGTCACCCCGTGCAGTAGGTCGCGCAGCCGGCGCGGACGCAGTGTCCCCAGGACAACCTTCTGCAGCCGGTCACCCGCGCGGTCCAGCCGGGAGTCCTGCTCAACTTTCGTCAAAAGTGCTCGCACGAGTACCGACTTCCCGGCGATCGCCGTCGCAAACCGGTCGGCGGCGACAAACCTGCCGCGCCGCCCACACCGCCGATCTTGCGGTTTCTGCCCCGACAAACCGGGGCACAGGCCGCGAAACGACATCCGAAAGTGCAAGATCGACGGGGATTGTGGGGGTGGGGCGGGGCGGGCATGCTGGCGGGATGGGTGTGCGGGTGGAGCGGGTTGGGGCTGTGACCACGGTGGTGCTGGATCGGGCGGAGGCTCGGAACGCCGTGGATGGTCCTACGGCTCGGGCGCTGGCCGACGCGTTTCGGGCCTTTGACGCCGACCCGGACGCGTTGGTGGCGGTGCTCTGGGGCGCCGGTGGGACGTTCTGCGCCGGCGCCGACCTCAAGGCGATCGGCACGCCGAGCGGCAACCGGGTCGAGCCGGAGGGGGACGGCCCGATGGGTCCGACCCGGATGACGCTCAGCAAACCGGTGATCGCGGCGATCTCCGGGTACGCGGTGGCCGGTGGGCTCGAACTGGCGCTCTGGTGTGACCTGCGGGTCGCCGAGTCCGACGCGACACTCGGCGTGTTCTGCCGCCGCTGGGGGGTGCCGTTGATCGACGGCGGCACCGTCCGGCTGCCCCGACTGATCGGCGAGAGTCGGGCGATGGACCTGATCCTCACCGGCCGCCCGGTGCCGGCCGACGAGGCGTACACGATGGGGTTGGTCAATCGGTTGGTGCCACCCGGCCGGGCGCGGGCCGCGGCCGAGGAGTTGGCGGCCGCTATCGCCCGGCATCCGCAGACCTGCCTGCGCAACGACCGGGCGGCGCTGCTGACCGGCGCGGGACGGCCCGAGCCGGAGGCGCTGGCAACCGAGTTGGCGTACGGGATGGATTCGCTGGCCACGGACGCGGCGGCTGGCGCGGCCCGGTTCGCCGCGGGCGAGGGCCGACACGGCACGACGCCGCCGGGAGGGGTGCACCCCCCGACGGCGTCGGCTACCGGCTAGCTCAGTTGCGGTTGATGGTGAAGGTCGTCGTGGGGTTCTGGATGTCCACCGCGTTGTTGCTCAACCGGAGGTTGTTGAAGGTGACCGACCCGACGGCCGGCCCCTGCCCGGCCTCCGGCATCGGGTTCGCCCAGATCGCGAAGCCGGACTTCGCGTCGTAGGCGTCCCCGCTCTTGCGGGCGCCGCTGATGGAGATGTTCGTGAAGACCGTGTCGGTGATCGGGTTCTGCGGCTGCCCGCCGACGTAGTTGGTCTGGAACATGATGCCGCTGTAGGTCGGGTCGATGATGTCGACATCGCTGACCCGGATGCCCTGGAACACCTTCGAGGCGGAGAAGACCCAGATCGCCGGGAAGGTCTGTGAGCCCCAGAAGTGCCCACCGGCCCGCACGATCGAGATGTTCTCGAACCGGGTGGGCGGGCTGGCACCGAAGCCGTTCATCGGGTAGCCGAAGTCGAGCGAGCTGATGGTGATGCCGGAGTAGACGAGCGTGTCCGCGATGTAGATGTTGCGGAACGTGTTGCCGTAGCCGCCGTACACGGCGACACCGGCGGCCCGCCAGGTCAGGGTCGAGGTCAGGTTCTCGTAGACGTTGTCCCTCATGTCGGCGCCGCCCGCGTCGATGGCCGAGAACAGCGCGAAGCTGTCGTCACCGGTGGCCCGGGCGTCGTTGTTGCTGACCAGGTTGTTGGTGCTCCCGTTGGTCATGTTGATGCCGTCGGCGAACATGTTCCGGATCCGGGAGTTCTTGATCGTGATGTAGTCGGTGTTCGCGCCCCAGTAGAGGCACACCATGTGCTCGTTCCAGATGTTGTCGATCACGATGTTCGACACGTTGGAGAAGTCGAACACCTTGCCCGGACCGTCGATCCGCGACGTGTAGTTGCCGAAGTACGCGAAGTTCTTGAACGACGAGTTGGCCGCCGAGTTCTCGGCCCGGAAGCCGATGTCGGTGTTGTCCTGGCCGGACGGCGCGTTGAACCGGGTGTACCAGGGGCCGGCGCCGGTCACCTGGACCGCCTTGCCGTACACCTGGAACTTCGACGAGGTGGAGTAGTTACCCGCCGGCAGGTACACCCCGATCAGGTTGCCTGTGGTGTCCATCCGCACCCGGTCCAGGGCGTTCTGCACGTCCTGGTGGGTGAAGCCGCTCGGCGTGGTGTAGCGCGCCGAGTCCGGGTTGGCGATCGGCGCCACCTGCTCCGTGTTGATGAAGTCGATGGCGTACGTGGTGGTGTTGGCCGGGTCCTTCTGGAGGCGGATCTTGCTGCCGGCCGGGACCGTGGAGTTGAGCATGACGTTGGCTTCGTCGTAGATGTGCCGCGGACCGCCAGCGCTCGGCGTGTTACCCGGGCTGGTCTCGTTGCCGTACAGCCAGGCGTACCGAGACGTCAGGTCGATGGCCTTGTGGAACGTGCCGTTGACGTAGACGTTCAGCGTCGAGTTGATCCCGCCGCCACCGGAGGCGTCCGGGATGGAGAAGCGGGTGACAAGCGTGTTGGTGCTGGCCCGGGTGGTGAACTCGACGTAGCTGCCGGTCGAGTTGAGGGTCACCGCCCGACGACCGGACGCTTCGCCGGCCAGGTCGCCGACCTCCCGGTTCGGTCCGACGACGGCGGCGCCGCCGCCGATCACGCCGTCCTCAGCCTCGTACATGTCGTACGGCATGTTGGCGCCGCGCCCCACGAAGAGCGGCCGGTCACTCGTGTTGTTCGCCTGCTTGACCGGCAACTCGTTGCCGTCCACGGCGAGCACCACCCGGACGGTGTACTTGCCGTTCGCGGCGGTCCAGGTGCCCAGGCTGATCGGGCCGACAGTCGCGCCGGCGTTGATCACACCGGAGTGCGCGCCGGTCAGGGTACGGACCACGGTGCCGGACTCGTTGAGCACGGTCACTGTGATGCCGTGCGCACCGGACGCGGAAGCCTGGTTGCCGGCGTTGCGGATGGACACGGAGAAGGTCACCGTGTTGCCCGCCGACGGGTTGCCCGGCGACCAGGCGACCGCCGAGGCGACCAGGTCGGAGCTGGCGACCGCGGCGACGACCAACGGGCTGGGGTTGGTGTAGCTGTTGTTGGTGTCGTCCTGCTCGACGACTGTGTTCGACTCGTCGACCTTGGCGCTGAGCGGGTAGCTGCCTGAGTCCCGGGTGCCGATGCTGGCGCTGACAGTGGTCGAGGCGCCCGCCGCGAGACCGCCGACCGAAGCCGTTCCGACCCGGGTGGAGCCCAGGTAGAAGTTGACGTTCGTCGCGCCGGAGGCCGCCGAGCCCGCGTTACGCACCGTCGCGGAGAGCGTGATGGTGCTGGTCTCCACGGGTGCGGACGGGCTGAACGACATGCCGGTCACGGTCAGGTCCGGGTTCGGCGCCGGAGTGCCGAAGACCTGGAACTCGGCCACCTGCCCGGCCGGAGCGCCGGTGTTCGAGGCGATCGAGAGTCGTACGTCGGCCGCCGCGCCGGAGACCGGGATGGTCACCGTGTTGCCGCTGCCCGGGTTGAAGGTGTAGTTCGTCGCGCCGACCAGCGTGGTGAAGCTGGACGAGCCCTGGTCCCGGCCGAGCACTGTGATGTTCTGGGTACGCGCGCCCCACGCCGAGTCCGGGTTGAGCTTCACGACGACCTGGCTGAGGCTGGCGTTCGCGCCCAACTGCACGGTCAGCGTGCTCGGGTTGCCGTTGCCCTCCCAGTAGGTGGCCACGTTGTTGTCGTTGGCGTTGGTGGCCACGAACGTGTGCACGAACCCGGAGGCGGTGATCGGCTTGCCGACCGCCAGGTTGCTCCCGGTGGGCGGGTTGCCGGTGCCGGTCCGGGTCACGGTGTTGCTGTTCGCCGACTGGTTGCCGGCCGCGTCCTTGGCCCGGACGTAGTACGACACCGTGGCGCTGTCCGCCTGACTGTCGGTGTAGGTGAGCGTCGAGCCGCTGACGCTGCCGCGCAGCGCGCCGTTGGCGTAGACGTCGTAGCCGGTCACTCCGACGTTGTCGGTGGACGTCGACCAGGTGAGTCGGATCTGCCCGCTGGCCGGCTGGGTGTAGGCCAGGTTGCCGGGGACGCTGGGCGCCTGGGTGTCGGTGCTGCCGGTGGCGCCGTACACCTCGACCTCGGAGAGCTGCGCGGCCGGCCAGCCGGTGTTGCCGGTGACCTGCACGCGTACGTAGCGGGTGCTGGCGGCGGTGAAGCTGACGTTCGCGGTGTTGCCGCTGCTCGGGTTGAAGCTGTAGCCGGCGGACGCCTTCAGGGTGGTGAAGGACGAGCCGTTGGTCGAGCCGAGCACCGACAGCGTCTGCGTACGGGTCTGCCAGTCCGACGCGGGCGGCAGCTTCAGGACCACCCGGTCCACGCTGACCGTGGCGCCCAGGTCGGCCTGGATCCACTGCGGGAACGCGTTGTTGGCGCTCTCCCAGTAGGTCGAGGCGTTGCCGTCGTTGGCGTTGCCGGCCACGTAGTTCTGGTTGTAGCTGCTGGCGGTCATGGTGGCGGAGAGCCCGGCGAGCAGGGCCACGCGGGCGGCGGCCGCGGACGGGTCGGCCGCCGGTGCCGCGCTCGCCATGGGGGTGACGACCGGGGCGGTGGCGAGGAGCATCCCGGCGAGCGCGCCGGCGAGCAGCCGCCGGTGGGCTTTCCGGGTGGTGCGGGGGACGGTGGTGGGCGCGCCGGTTGGCGGCGTGCCTCGTCTGGTGCCGGTCCTGGACATGGGGTCGCTACACCTCTTTCGGGGGTGGGTGGTGGGTGTATTGCGGGCCTAGCTGGAATAGACCTCGAACTCGCTGAGCTGGCCGGCTGGCCAGCCGCTGTTGCCGGTGACGGTCAGCCGCAGGTACCGCTGGGTGGTCGCCGTGAAGGTCACGGTGACCGTGTTGCCGCTGGACGGGTTGAAGCTGTAGCCGGCGGACGCCTTCAGCGTGCTGAACGTCGAGCCGTTCGTGGAGCCGAGCACCGCCACCGTCTGCGTACGCGTCTGCCAGGCCGACGATGGTGGGAGCTTCAGCACGACCCGGGACACCGATCGATCGGCCCCCAGGTCCACCGTCAGCGACTGCGGGAACGCGTTGTTGGCGCTCTCCCAGTAGGTGTTCGCGTTGCCGTCCACCGCGTTGGGGGCGGCGTACACGTCGGAGTGGCTGGTCTCGGTGATCGACCGCCCGGCCGCCAGGTTGCCGCTGGGCGGCGGCGTGGTCGGGGGTGGGGTCGTCGGCGGTGGGGTGGTCGGGGGCGGGGTGGTCTGGGTGCCGCCGTACACCTCGACCTCGGAGAGTTGCGCGGCAGGCCAGCCGGAGTTGCCGGTGACGGTGACCCGGATGTAGCGGCGGTCACCGGAGGGCAGCCCGATCGACACGGCGTTGCCAGTGCCGGGGGCGAAGACCCGACCGGCGGACGACGCCAGTGTGCTGTACGACGAGCCGTCGGTGGATCCGAGCACCGACAGGGTCTGGGTGCGTTGCTCCCAACCGCTGGGCAGCTTGAGCACCACCCGGTCGACCGACCGGGAGGCACCCAGGTCGATGGTGACCGACTGGGGGAAGACGTTGTTGGCGCTCTCCCAGTAGGTGTTTGCGTTGCCGTCCACCATGTTGGCGGCCGTGTAGTTCTGGTTGGTGCTGGTCGCGGTCGTCGACCGGCCCAGTGCCAGGTTCCCGCTGGTCGGCGGCGGGGTGGTAGGAAGCGGCGTAGTGGGAGGCGGGGTGGTCGGCGGCGGGGTGGTGGTCGGCGGCGGCGAGGTGGGTCCGCCGCCCCACTGGGGGTTCGGCCACGGGCCGCAGTACGGGGTCGGGGTGTACCAGCCCGAGTTGCCGGAGCCCTGGGTGATCTGGAAACCGGCGCCCACGCAGTTGTGCATCGGGTTGCTCTGCGCGATGTTCGTGGCCCGCACGTTGGTGAACGACACCTGGCTGTTCGCCTGCACCTGGAGCGCGTACGTGCCGGCGCCGTCGATCCGTACGTTGCTGAGGTTGATCCCGTTGGTCTGGCCCTCGATCCAGTGCAGCGCCGCGTACGAGCTGTCCAGGATGTCGGTGTCGGTGATGTTGATGGTGGGGTTCTGGAACGCCTCGTTGAGCGCGGAGAACCAGATCGCGCCGACACCGAAGTTCCAGTTGTAGTCCGAGTTGCCGTTACGGATCAACGTGTTCCGGGCGATCGTCCAGGTGCCCTGGACTCCGGTGGCGCCCTGCACTCCGGGGTAGCGGTTCGCGACGTGGATACCGCCGCCGTTGGTCAGCGAATCGGCAGTCACGTTGTCGGTGATCTTGATGTCCCGACCGCCGTAGCTGACCAGGTGGTTCGCCAACAGGGTCACACCGATGGTGTTGTGGGTGAACGAGTTGTTGACGTTCGGCACGCTCTGCGCCCACATCGCCAACGCGTCGTCGCCGGTGTTGCGGACGAACGTGTTCGTCACCGTCGAGTTGGTAACCCCGGTGTGGAAGTTCACCCCGTCCGCGGTCTGGTCCAGGATCCGGCTGTTGCGGATGGTGAAGTTGTCCATCGGGCCGTCCATCCACGCCCCGACCTTCGTGTTCTCCAGCCAGAGGTTGTCGACCACCGAGTCGGTCATCGCCCCGCCCAGCGCGTTGACCTGGTCGTCGTCCACCCGCTCGCGGATGTCGCCGATGATGGCGAAGTCCCGCAGCGTGACGTTACGGCTGGGCCCGTTCGCCTCGTGCGAGCGGACCGGGCCGGTGTAGCCGCCACCGGGGACGTACTTGCCGTAGATGCCGACGGACCTGTTCCGCTCGGTGGGGTGCCGGCCGCCGAGCACCGAATACCAGGGGCCCGCGCCGCGCACTGTCACCCCGTCGACCACCACGTGATCCCAGAGGGTGAAGGTGCCGGTCGGGATCCAGACCGCCCGACCCTGGGCCTTGCCGGCGTCCACCGCCGCCTGGAACTTGGCCGTCGAGTCGGTCGCGCCGCTCGGGTCGGCCCCGAAGTCGGTGACCACGTCGAGCACACCGGAGGGCTTGGTGATCGCCGGGGCGACCAGCTCGAAGTCGGCCAGGTCGATGGTGAACGTGGGCGACTGCGCGGTCGAGGAGACCTGGAACCGGATCTTCGTGCCGGCCGGCTGGGTGCTGCCGAACAGCGCCCGGGTCTCGTCGTAGAAGTGGTGCGGGTTGGTGTCGCCCGGGTTGTTGTTGAACGGGTATCCGCCGTAGTACCAGCCGTACCTCGACGTCACCGCTACCGACTTCAGCAGCGACCCGTTGGCCCGCAGGTCGATGGCTGCGTCCCGGCCGGTCCCGGCCGGGCTGTCCGGCAGGCTGTAGCGGAAGGTGACAGCGTTGGCCGGGGCGGTGAGGGTGAACTCGACGTACTCACCGACGGCGTCGAGGGTGACCGCCTCCCGGCCGGACGCCTCGGACGGCAGCGTGCCGTAGCGCCGGTCCGGGCCGATCTTCGTGCCGTTGTGGGCGGTCTCCTCCGCCTCCTGCTCGACGAACGGCACTGTGGCGCCCCGGTTGGGGATGTCGAAGGGGGACAACCCCGCCGCCGAGGCCGGGGTCGCGGTGCCGGTGACCGCGAGGGCGGTCACCGTTGTGGCGGCGAGCACTGTGGCGGCGATGGCGGCCAACAGTGCCCGGGTCGGGTGTCGAAGGTGGTGCGGGGTGCCGGTGGTGTGGTTGGCCATGAGCTGCGCTCTCCCTTTCGTCAGGCAGGCCAGATCCCCCCGTGTCGGTGCGGTGTCGCGCGTCCCCCCTCGGTTCTCCCTTCTTGGTGGCGTGGTGCGGGGGTCCGGGACGGGCCGCCGGCACCACGGCGTGCGGAGTCAGGTCAGGCCGGGCCGTCCGCCCCGCGCGGCCCGTCGGTGGATTCGGCGGTACGCAGCCAGACCGCCGTGTCGGACGGCAGCAACCCGTCGTCGAGCGGTCCACTGGCCAGCAGCAACTCCCCCTGAGCTGGCATCGGCACCGGCGCGGCGGACAGGTTGACCAGGCAGGTGAAGCCACCGCCGCGGCTGAACGCGAGCACCCCGTCCGGGGCTGGCAACCAGGTCAGCTCGCCGTCACCGAGCGCCGGGTCGGCCTTTCGGGCCTGAATCGCCGCCCGGTACAGCTCCAGCATCGAGGCCGAGTCGCCGGTCTGCGCGCTGGCCGTCCGGTCCTTCCAGTCGGCCGGCTGCGGCAGCCAGGGCGCCGCGGCACCCTTGGGGCTGAACTCGAACGGCGGCTCGTCCCCGGCCCACGGCAGCGGTACGCGGCAGCCGTCCCGACCGGGGTCGATCCGGCCGGACCGTTCCCACATCGGGTCCTGCCGCAGCGCGTACGGGATGTCCTCCACCTCGTAGAGGCCCAACTCCTCGCCCTGGTAGACGTAGGCGGCGCCGGGCAGCGACAGCGAGAGCAGCGCGGCGGCGCGGGCCCGGCGGGTGCCCAGCTCCAGGTCGGTGGGTGTCCCCTCGCGCTTCGCGGCGAAACTGAACCGGGTGTCCGCCCGGCCGTAGCGGGTGACGTGTCGGGTGACGTCGTGGTTCGAGAGCACCCAGGTGGCCGGCGCGTTGACAGGCGCGTGCGCGCTCAGCGTCCCGTCGATGCTCTCCCGCAGGGCCGCGGCGTCCCAGGCACAACCGAGGAAGTCGAAGTTGAAAGCGGCGTGCAACTCGTCCGGGCGCAGGTAGTTGGCGAACCGCTGCCGGTCCGGCAACCACACCTCACCGATCAGGGCCCGGTCGGCGTACTCGTCGGCGACCCGACGCCAGCCCCGGTAGATGTCGTGCACCCCGTCGAGGTCGTGGAACGGGTGCGGCTGGTCGGGCTGGACCTCGGGCAGCGTCCCGTCCTTGACCAGGAGCCCGGCCGAGTCGATCCGGATGCCGTCCACGCCCCGGTCGAACCAGAACCGCAGGATGTCCTCGAACTCCTCCCGCACCCGGGGGTGGTCCCAGTTGAAGTCCGGCTGCTGGGGGGCGAAGAGGTGCAGGTACCAGTCGCCGGGGGTGCCGTCCGGGTTGGTGGTACGCGTCCAGGTCTCCCCGCCGAACTCGCCGATCCAGTCGGTGGGTCGCTCGTCGCCGTTCGGGCCGCGGCCGGGTCGGAACCAGAACAGGTCCCGTTCGGGCGCGCCGGGCCCGCCGGCGAGGGCGGCCTGGAACCACGGGTGCGCGTCGGAGCAGTGGTTGGGCACCACGTCGACGATGGTCCGGATGTCCAGCGCGTGCGCCTCCGCGATCAGCGCCTCCACCTCGGTCAGGCTGCCGAAGACCGGGTCGATGTCGCGGTAGTCGGAGACGTCGTAGCCGGCGTCCGCCATCGGCGACGGGTACCAGGGACTGAACCAGATCGCGTCGACGCCGAGCGCGGACAGGTGATGCAGCCGGGACCGGATGCCGGCGATGTCACCGATGCCGTCGCCGTTGCCGTCGGCGAAGCTCCGGGGATACACCTGGTAGATCACCGCTCCCCGCCACCACGGACTTCTGTCAGCTGTGGACACGAGCACCTGCTTTCTGCGTCAGTACGTCGGCGGGTTCGCCGGACCTGGTTATGTGTCGGGCGAACGGTCGTTGTTCGCCGCGCGGAAGGATGCGGTGGTGGCTATCCCTTGATGCTGCCCGTGGTCAGACCGGACATGATGTTCCGTTGGAAGATCAGGAAGATGATGACTGTCGGGATCGCGGCGATGACCGACGCGGCGATCACCACGTTCATCGGCGTGCCACCGGCGAAGGCGTAGATGCCGACGCTCACCGTTCGGGTCTCGGGCGAGGGCATGACCAACTTGGGCCAGAGGAAGTCCTTCCAGACCGCCGTCACTGCGAAGATCGAGACGACGCCGAGGATGGGACGCGACAGCGGCAGGATGATCGACCACAGCGTGCGCAGCGACGTCGCCCCGTCCATGAGGGCGGCCGCCATCAACTCCTCGGGGATCGAGTCGAAGAACCGCTTCAGCAGGAAGATGTTGAACGCGTTGGCGACCAGGGGCAACCAGATGGCGAACGGTGAGTCCAGCAGGTTGATGTGCACGATCGGCAGGTCGATCACTGTCACGTACTGCGGAACGATGAGGACCATCGCCGGGATCATCAACGTCCCCAGCATCAGCGCGAGGATCACGTTGCCGAACATCGGCCGAAGCTTGGACAGCGAGTACGCGGCGGCGGTGTCGAAGACCAGTTGGAACAGCACCGCGCCGATGGCGTAGTAGAAGGTGTTGAACAACAGCTTGGCGAGGGCCAGGTTGTTCCACGCGTCGATGTAGTTCTGCGGCTGCGGATCCCTGGGGAACAGCGAGGGTGGGGTCTGCGCGATCTCCTGGCCGGACTTCAGCGCGCCGGTGACCATCCAGTAGAGCGGGCCGAGGAAGACGAGCGTGAACCCCGCCACGACGACGACCAGCAGCGTCCAGTAGATGACCTTGCCCCGCCCCCGGCTGAGCTGGGAGTGAGAGATGAGGGTCCGGGTTCCGGAATCCTGTGCCATTCCTCGCCGTCCTAGTCCTGTTTCGCAGTCAGCCGCACGTACACCGCGGAGAAGCCGGCCAGCACCACGAGCATGATCACGCCCAGTGCGGCAGCGCCGTTGAGGTCGTTCTGGAAGAACCCGTGCTGGTAGATGAGGTACGCCACCGAGGTCGCGGAGTCCTCCGCGCCCGCACCGTTGGCGAGGATCAGTGGCTCGATGAAGAGCTGCATCGTGGCGACGATCTGCAGCATCGCCAGGAGCGCGAGGATCAGCCGGGTCTGCGGGATCGTCACGTGGACGATCCGCCGCCAGATCCCGGCGCCGTCGAGTTCGGCCGCCTCGTAGAGCTCACCGGGGATGTTCTGCAACGACGCCAGGTAGATGAGCACCGCGCCGCCCATGTTCATCCAGGTCGACGCGACCACCATGGCCGGCATCGTCATCTCGGGCGACTGCATCCACTGCGAGGTGGGCAGGTGCAGTGCCTTCAGGATCGCGTTGAAGAGCCCCGCCTCGCTGGGGTCGTACGCGTAGAACTTGAAGAGGAACAGCGCGGAGGCCGGCGGCAACATCACCGGCAGGTAGACCAGGATCCGCAGGTACCCCTTGGCGTGACGGAACTCGTTGAGCAGGATCGCCACGAAGAACGGCACCACGTACCCGAGGGCGAGCGCGAGCACCGTGAAGTAGAACGTGTTCTGCCAGGCCGTCCAGAAGCTCGGGTCGGCGATGATGCGGGAGTAGTTGTCCCAGCCCACCCAGGTGGTCTCGCCACGCCGGGTGCGCTGGAAGCTCATGACGATCCCGCGGATCATCGGGTACCAGGAGAAGACGACGAAGCAGAGCACCGCCCCGATCAGGAACGCGTGACCGGTGAGGTTGTCCCGTACCTTTCGGCCGAGGCTGGTGCGCTGCGGCCTCGCCGAGTACGGCGACGGCGGGCGGCCCGGTTTCCTGGGGGTCTCCGGGACGGTGGTGATCGCCAAGGCAACTCCTGGGTGAGTCGGTGACGTCGAGATGCGGTGCGAGTGGTGTGGGGGTCGGGTCGGCGTCCCGACCCCCACACGATCGGTCAGCTCTCGGCGGCGAGGAGCTGGTTGACCTTCTCCTCGGCGGTCTTGAGCAGTGCGTCGATGTTCGAGTTCGGGTTGGTCAGCACACCTGACATCGCGCCGTCGAGCACCGCGTAGACGGCCTGGGCGTTGCGCGGCTCACCCTTGATCGGGACCGGGGTCGCCTCGAAGAGCGCGAAGTTCGTCGTGTCGACGTTCGCGTTCGCCTTACGCAGCTCCAGCTCCTGCTTCTGCGCGTCGCTGCCGTTGGCGAAGAGCAGCGGCTGAGGCAGACCCACCGGGTAGTTCTGCGGCTTGGCTCGGACGTAGTCGAACTGGCCCTTGCCCGGGGTGAGCTTCTGGTACGCGATCCACTTCAGACCGGCCTTGACCTGCTCGGGCGTGAGGTCCTTCTTGAAGAAGTACCCCTCGCCACCACCGAGCGTCCCCTTCGCGGCGCTGTCCTGGCCGGGCAGCGGAGCCATCGCCCAGTCCTGGAACTTGCCCTGGAACTGGCTGACGATCGCCTGGGTGGCGTCCGGCGCGCCGATGAACATGCCGACCTTGCCCGCGCCGGCGTTGGTCAGCAGGTCGCCCCACTGGAGCAGCTGACGGGCGCCCATGCTGTTGTCGCCGTACCGCATGTCCTTGAGGTTCTGCAGGACCTGCTTGCCCATGGGGTTGTTAAAGTCGGCCTTCTTGCCGTCCTCGGACAGCACCCGGCCGCCCTGCGAGTAGAGCAGGGAGGTGAAGTGCCAGCCGCCGGTGTTGCCGGCGCTGTACTCCGAGTAGCCGGCGATGCCGTTGCCGAGCGCGGAGATCTTCTTGGCCGCGGCCCGAACCTCGGCCCAGGTCTTCGGCGGGTTGTTCACGTCCAACCCGGCCTGCTGGAACAGGGCCTTGTTGTAGACCAGGCCCATCGAGTAGTTCTTCACCGGAACGGCGTAGAGCTTGCCGCCGTCGGTGAAGACCTCCTTGAGCGCCGGGTCGACGCTGTCCCAGGTCGAGATCGCGTCCTTGTTGACGTGCGGGCTGATGTCCATCGCCTGACCGGAGTCGAGCACCTGCTGGAGATCGGTCATGTACCCGTAGAAGACGTCGGTCACGGTGCCACCGGCGAGGCGGGCGGTGAAGTCCGGCGGGTTGTTGCACTGCTCGCCGACGCTGACGCTCTTGATGGTGATGTCCGGGTTCTGCTTCTGGAACTCGGCGACGTCGTCGTTCCAGTTCTTCAACAGCTCTTTCTGGGCGCCGACCGGCTGGCAGTCGACAGTGATGGTGACCTTGCCGCCTGCGTTCGAGCCCTTGTCGTCGCTCTTCGTGGAGCATGCCGTGAGGCTGAGCCCCAGGCCGGCCACGAGCGCAACCGCCGCAGCCTTTCGGTATTGCGGTACGGACATCTGTCCATCCCTTCGGGAACGGGTGTCTCCAATGACCTTCGCTGATCTGCGGTGATACGACCTGACGCCCAGTAGCTGCGTCGGAGCCAGGTGTGAGTGGAGTCACTGTAGCGAGGCCGACTCATTTCGGCAAGGTATCGACCCTGTTCCGAAAGGACGCGACGTGATGACGACAGATGTTGGCAAGGCCATGAAAGCAGCCCGGTTTGCCGGCTATTGATCCCTTATGGCCGATCATTCGGCCCGGTCGATGCCGACCGTCGCGAGCAACGACGAAAACGGCCGCCGACCGCAAGAAGCGGTCGACGGCCGAAGCGTCGTACGGGGTGGTGCCTAGCGGCCGGGGGCGGGCGCGGTCGAACCCCGCACCACCAACTCCGGCTCGAACAACAACTCGTCCTGAAGGACGCCGGCACCCTCGATCTGGGTGACCAGCAGATCCACGGCGGCCTGCCCCATCGTCTCGATCGGCTGCCGCACAGTGGTCAACGGCGGATCGGTGCACGTCATGAACGCGGAGTCGTCGTAACCCACCACCGACACGTCGGCCGGCACCGAACGCCCCAACCGCCGGGCCGCGCGGATCGTGCCCAGCGCCAGCACGTCGCTGGCGCAGATGATGCCTGTCACGCCCCGTTCGACCAACTTCGTCGCGGCGACCCGTGCACCCTCCATCGAGAAGCTGGAGCGCTCGACGCACTCGGCGTCGCCCTCGTCCCAGCCGGCGACCTTCATCATCGCGTCGAGCTTGCGTCGGGACGGCACATGCCCCTCCGGGCCGAGCACCATCCCGATCCGCTCGTGCCCGAGCGAGCGCAGGTGCCCGTACGCCTGCTCCACCGCCACCGCGTCGTCGGTGGAGACCCGGGGAAAGCCCAGCTCGTCCACACCAGCGTTGACCAGCACCACCGGAAGCCCCCGGTCGGTCAGCCGACGGTAGTGGTCGTGTTTGGCGTCGGCGAGCGCGTACGACCCACCAGCGAAGATCACCCCGGAGACCTGGTGGTCGAGGAGCATCTCCACGTAGTCCATCTCGGAGACCCCGCCGATGGTCCGGGCACAGAGCGCCGGGGTGTAGCCGCGCTGGGCCAGCGTGCCGGTGACCACCTCGGCCAACGCCGGGAAGATCGGGTTCTGCAACTCGGGCAACACCAGCCCGACCAGCCGGGCGCGTTCACCGCGCAGCTTGGTCGGCCGCTCGTAACCGAGCACGTCCAACGCCGTCAGCACGGCCGTCCGGGTCGCCTCGGAGACTCCGTCGCGGCCGTTGAGCACCCGGCTGACGGTGGCCTCGCTGACGCCCGCCTTCTTGGCAACTTCAGTCAACCGCTTGGTCACGGTCGCAATCGTACGTCACCTGAATGAAAGAAATGAACAGCGATTTGCCCAGTGTTTGCCGTCCAGGCGTCAGGACAGGTCGCCCAAGGCGCTTTCGATGGCCCGGTGGAAGGTGGGGTACGCGTAAATCATGTGCCGGAGCTGACTCAACGGCACCGCCGCGTGCACCGCCACCACCAGTGCGGACAGCACCTCGCCGCCGGCCGGGCCGACCGAGGTCGCCCCGATCAGCACGCCCTGGTCGGCGTCCGCGACGAGCTTGATGAAACCGTCGTCGCCAACCCGGTGGATCCAGCCTCGGGTGGAGCTGCCGAGTTTGGTGAAACCCACCTGCACGTTGATGCCACGCTCGCGGGCCTGCTGCTCGGTGAGCCCGACCGCGCCGATCTCGGGGTCGGTGAAGGTCACCCGGGGCAGCGCGCGGTAGTCGGCTCGCGGGACGGTGCCGGCCGATCCGCTCGATCCGCTGGCGGCCAGCGAGCTGGACGCGCCCATCGCTCCGCCGACCACGCTGGCGGTGCCGCTGGCGTCCGCGCCGGCCTTCGCCTGCCGGGCAGTGGCCAGGATGTCGGCGATCACGATCCCCGCCTGGTACATGGCGATGTGGGTGAAGGCGCCCTCGCCGGTCAGGTCGCCGACCGCCCAGACGTGGTCGGTGACGTGCAGCCGGTCGTCGACCGGGAGGTAACGCTGGTTGGCGTCCATGCCGATCGTGTCGAGACCCAACTCGGTGAGGTGGGCCTTGCGCCCGGTCACCACCAGCAGCCGTTCGGCGGTGAACTCCGCGCCGCCGCCACCGCGCAGCGTGAACCTGGTGCCGTCGTGCTCGACCCGTTCGGCGCGTACCCCGGTGTGGATCTCCACGCCGTCGGCGCGCAGCGCCGCGGCGGCGACCTCGGAAGCCTCGGGTTCCTCGATGGCCAGCACCCGGTCGAGCGCCTCGACCACTGTGACCCGGACCCCGAAGCGGGCGAAGACCTGCGCCAACTCCAGGCCGATCGCGCCGCCGCCCAGCACGAGCAGCGACTCCGGCAGCTCCTCGACCTCGATCGCCTGGTGGTTGGTCCAGTACGGCGTGTCGGCGAGGCCGTCGATCGGGGGAATCGACGGTCGGGTCCCGGTGCCCAGCACCACCCCGTGTCGAGCCTCGAACACCTGGTCACCGACGCGGACCCGGCGCGGGCCGTCGAGTCGGCCGCTGCCCCGCACGAGCCGGCCGCCCTTGCCGATGAACCGCTCCGCCGCGACCGTGTCGTCCCAGGTGTCGGTGGCCTCCTCGCGGATCCGCTTCGCCACCGGTGCCCAGTCCGGCTGGACCTGCGCCGTCCCGGCGAGCCCGTCGACCCGGCGAGCCTCGGCGAGCGCGTTGGCCGCTCTGATCATCATCTTGCTCGGGATGCAGCCCCAGTACGGGCATTCCCCGCCGACGAGATCCCGTTCGACGCCGACGACGCTCAGGCCGGCCTCGGCGAGCCGTTCGGCCACCTCCTCGCCGCCGACTCCGAGCCCGACAACGACCACGTCCACCAGCTCCGGCTCCGCCACACCGAACAGCATCCCCCAGCGACACCACCCCGACCACCGGGGTCGCCGGAAAAGTCGGCACGCTCATCGGCCCGGACGCCTACCGTGGCCGGATGCACGCACGCTTCGCTCCGGTCCGGGACTGCTTCCACGACCTGCTCGCCTCCGGCCGGGAAACCGGGGCCTGCCTGACCATCTGGTACGACGGGCAGCAGGTCGTCGACCTGGTCGGCGGGACCCGGACCGGCGGCGAGCCGTGGCTGCCGGACACGCTCGTGAACGTCTACTCGGTCGGCAAGCCGGTGGCCGCGCTCTGCCTGTTGCTGCTCGTCGACCGGGGAACCGTCGATCTCGACGCGGCCGTGGACAGGTACTGGCCGGAGTTCCGCACCCCCGCCACCGTGCGGCAGGTGTTGTCACACACCGCCGGGCTGCCAGCCTTTCCGGTGCCGCGACCGGCCACCGCGATCGCCGACTGGGCGCTGCTCACCGGCGACCTGGCTGCCGCCGACCCCGAGTGGTCGCCGGGCTCGGTCGCCGGGGAACACGCCTGGACGTACGGGCACCTGGTGGGCGAGCTGGTCCGCCGAGTCGACGGACGGTCGGTGGGCCGGTTCCTGGCCGAGGAGATCGCCGACCGGTGGCAGCTCGACCTCGGCTTCGGGTTGACCGAGGCGGACCAGCGGCGCTGCGCGGACCTGCGGTACGGCGACAGGGGGTGGCCGACCCGGGCGCTCGGTGAGGCGGGCTCACTGCGGGCGCGTGCGATGGGCAACCCGGCCGGCGGGCTGGACCTGGCCGTGTTGAACAGCCCCCTGTGGCGGGGCGCCGAGGTGCCCGCGGTCAACCTGCACGCCACCGCGCCCAGCCTGGCCCGGCTCTACGCCGGTCTGCTGGCCGGTGGTGTCCTGGACGGGGTTCGGCTGTTCAGCCCGGAGCTGGTGGCGGAGGCGACAGGGGTCCAGTACGACGGGCCGGACCTGGTGTTGGACCGCGACGCCCACTGGACGCTGGGCATGCAGTGGGAGCCGGACGGCAGTTGGGGCATGGGTGGCATCGGCGGCAGCAGCGCGTGGGCCGACCCCGAGCGCGGCTACACCTTCGCGTACGCCACGGCGCACCTCGCCGAGCACGACCGGGTGGACGAGCTGGTCGAGGCACTGCACTCCTGCCTCTGAGGCCGGGGTCAGCGCAGCCAGACGGGGTCGGTGCCCGGCACCGAGAGCGGCGGCGGATAGTCGAGCGTCTGGCGCAGGGCCTCCGGCAGCCGCCATGGTTGGTGCACCGCCTTGCCCTGCACTTTCTCCAACTCCGGCACCCAGCGGCGCACGTAGTCGCCGTCCGGGTCGTACCGTTCGGCCTGCCGGACCGGGTTGAACCCCCGGTACGGCTTGGTGTCGTTGCCGGTGCCGGCGACCCACTGCCAGTTGCCGGAGTTGTTGGCCACGTCCCCGTCGAGCAGCCAGCGGAAGAACACGGCCACCCCGGGCCGCCAGTCCTGCCCGAGGTGCTTGGTCAGGTAGCCGGCGGTGATCAGCCGAGCCCGGTTGTGCATCCAGCCCTGCGTACGCATCTGCCGCATCCCGGCGTCGACGATCGGCATCCCGGTGCGTCCCTCGGTCCAGGCCGCCAACGCGTCGTCGTCGTAGCGCCACTGTTCGGTGGCGCCCCGCCGGTACGCCGACGTCGAGATCTCCGGGAAGGCGGCGGTGACCTGGTAGTAGAAGTCCCGCCAGCAGATCTGCCGGACGAACGGGCCGGACCGGTCGCCGGCCCTGTTCGCCACCGCCAGCGGCGACACACAGCCGAAGCGCAGGTACGGGCTGAGCCGGGACGTGTCGTCGCCGGCCATGTCGTCGTGCTGATCGCCGTACCGGGTCAGGTCGGGCAGCCAGTCGGTGAGCCGCTGCTGGGCGACCCGCTCGCCGCCGACGGCCGCGTCCGGCGAGTCGCCGGCCGGCAGCGCCGGCAACCGGCCCACGCGTACCCCGTCGGGCAGCGCGATCCGGCGCGGCGCGGCCAACTCCTCGCGCCACCTGTTGGCCGCCCAGGCCCGGTGGTAGGGGCTGAACACTCGGTAGTGGTCACCGCCGCCACCGGGCCGCAGCGCGCCCGGCTCGACCACTGTCAACCCGGGGAACAGTCGCAGGTGCAGCCGGTGCCGCTCGCACTCGGCGCGTAGTCGCCGCTCCCGGCGGCTGGCGTAGTGGCTGACGTCGGCCGAGAGCGCGACGGCGGTGGCCCCGACCTCGGCGGCCAGCCGGATCGTCTCGGCCACCGGGTCGCCCTGCCGGACCACCAGGTCGCCACCACTGTCGCGGAGTTGGTCGCGCAGGTCGGCGAGGGCCTGGTGCAGGAAGCGGGTGCGGTTGGCGGAGAGGTCGGCCAGTGCCGGGTCGAGCACGTACAGCGGCACCACCTGGTCGAAGGCCGCACAGGTGGTGGCCAGCGCCGGGTGGTCGTGCACCCGCAGGTCGCGGGTGAGGAGCACGATCGCCGTGCTCGCGGTCACCGGCCCGCCGGGTGGATCGTCGGCCCGGGGATGACGACAGGCGTACCTGTCGAGCTGAGCAGGGCTCGCGCGGCCACCGCCATCCGTCGCCGCTGCGGCACCAGGGCCCGCCGGACGAAGACGTCGTAACCCTGCGCGGCCACCTCGTCGAGGATGCCCCCGTAGAGCGCGTACGCGGTGCGCATGCAGGCCTGTGAGGCGGGCGCCAGCATGGTGATCCCGGGTGCGGCGGCGGCGTAGTGCGCCTGGGCGCGGGTCACCTCGTACTCGATCAGCTCGCGGATCCGGGGGGTGGCGTGGCCCCGGGCGCGGGCGTCGGCCAACTCCTCGCCTGTGACCCCGAACTTCGCCAGGTCCTCGTCCGGCAGGTAGGTGCGGCCCCGGTCGAGGTCCTCGGCGACGTCGCGGATGAAGTTGGTGAGTTGGAAGGCGAAGCCGAGCTGCCGGGCCGGCTCCCGGGCCGCCACCGGGTCGGAGCTGCCCAGGATCGGCAGCATCATCGTGCCGATGACCGCCGCCGAGCCCTCCATGTAGTCGAGCAGGTGGTCGTAGGTCGGGTATGCGGTGACGGTGAGGTCCATCGCCATGCTCTTCAGAAACGACGCAAAGTCGTCCCGGTCGAGATCGAAGACCGCGATCGTGTGCAGGACGGCCGGTAACAGCGGGTCGTCGACCGGCGCCCCGTGCAGACCGGCCACGAACTGGCCGGCCCAGTGGTCCAGAAGGGCGGCCCGCTCGGCCGGCGGCAGGTCCTCGGTGCGGTCGACGATCTCGTCCGCGTATCTGGTGAACCCGTAGAGGGCGTGCACATGTCGTCGTTTCCATGCGGGGAGCAGCCGGGTGGCGAGATAGTAGGTGCGGCCATGGCGTTTGTGCAGCTCACGGCACCGACCATAGGCAGCGGTGAGATCAGTTTCCACCGGCCCTCCTCCATTTATCGACGCACCAATCGACGCAACTCGTAGCCTAGGGTACGCTCAGCCGCATGGCCAACGACGCAGTTGCGGGCGATGTGACCCGTGTGGCGCCGGCAGGGCCGGGAGACGGGGACGATCCGGTCCGCGCTGTTCTGGCCGCGTACACCCACGATCTGGTCACGGCGGTCGACGAGACCCTGAGCACCTTCCTCACCGCCGAGGTCGACACCCTCAACGACATCGACGCATCGATGGGCAGCTTCGCCGCCACCGCACGGGAGGCCGTCCTGACCGGCGGCAAACGGATCCGGTCCACGTTCGCCTACTGGGGTTGGCGCGGGTCGGTCGGCGGCACCGCAGCCGTGGCGCCCGTGCTGCCCGCGCTGGCCGCGCTGGAGCTGCTGCACACCTTCGCGCTGGTGCACGACGACGTGATGGACGCGTCCACCACCCGCCGCGGCCGACCCACCACCCACGTCGCGCTCGCCGAACAGCACGTCGCCGCCGGCCACCGAGGTGATCCCGGCCGGTTCGGTGAGGCCGTCGCCGTACTCGTCGGCGACCTCTGCATGGTCTGGGCCGACCAGTTGCTGGCCCACGCCTCGGTGCCGTCGACTCGACTCCTCGAGGTGCGCCGCTGCTACGACCAGATGCGGGTGGAGACTGTCGCCGGGCAATATCTCGACGTGCTCGGCGAGAACGACCCGGTCAGCTGGTCGGTCGACCGGGCGCTGCGGGTGGCCCGCTACAAGACCGCCAGCTACACCGTCCAGCGACCACTGCTCTTCGGTGCCTGCCTGGCCGGGGTGCCCGCCGACGATCCGCTGGTCTGCGCGTACACCCGCTATGGCCTGGCTGTCGGCGAAGCGTTCCAGCTTCGCGACGACCTGCTCGGCGTCTACGGCGACCCGGCGGCCACCGGCAAGCCGGCCGGCGACGACCTCCGCACCGGCAAGCCGACCACGCTGCTCATGCTGGCCCGGGAGCTGGCCACACCGGCCCAGCTCACGGCGTTGGAGCGGGCCGCCGACGGACCTGTCGAGACGCTCGCCGGGCTGGTCGCCGAGACCGGCGCGGTGACCCGGGTGGAGCAGATGATCGCCGAGCGGGTGGGCGACGCGCTGGCCGCGCTCGACACCGCACCCGTGGACGAGACGGCGCGTACCGCGCTGACCGGGCTGGCCACCGCCGCTGCCAACCGGCGGGCCTGATGAGCGACTTGAGCGAGGAGGTGGTCACGTGCGGACGGTGACAGGACGGACGGACCGGGTGGTGGTCGTCGGCGCCGGGCTGGGCGGGCTCGCCTGCGCGCTGCACCTGGCCGGCAGCGGTCGACAGGTGACAGTGCTGGAGCGCGAGCCGGTGCCCGGCGGGCGGGCCGGACGGCTCGGCGTGGACGGCTACGAGTTCGACACCGGGCCGACAGTGCTCACCATGCCCGACCTGATCGCCGAGGCGCTCGGGGCGGTCGGCGAGGAGCTGCACGACTGGCTGGACCTGACGCCGCTCGACCCCGCCTACCGGGCGTACTACCCGGACGGCTCGACCCTCGACGTGCTCACCGACACCACCCGGATGGCGGCCGAGATCTCCCGGGTCTGCGGGCCCCGTGAGGCCGACGGCTACCTGCGTTTCGTCGAGTACGCGCGGGAGCTGTGGCGGCTGGAGCGCACCGACTTCATCGAGCGCAACCTGGACGCGCCGACCGATCTGCTCACCGGCAACCTGCTCAAGCTGCTCAGCGGCGGGGCCTTCCGGCGCCTCCAGACGAAGATCAACCAGTTCTTCCGGGACCCGCGTACCCAGCGGATCTTCTCCTTCCAGGCGATGTACGCCGGCCTCGCGCCGCACGACGCGCTGGCCATCTACGCGGTCATCGCGTACCTCGACTCGGTGGCCGGGGTCTACTTCCCGCGCGGCGGCATCCACGCGGTCTCCCGGGCGATGGCCGGCGCGGCCGAGAAGCACGGCGTACAGATCCGGTACGACACCACCGTGACCCGGGTGGAGACCGCGAACGGCCGCGCCACCGGCGTGCTCACCGCCGACGGCGACCTGGTGCCGGCGGACGTGGTGGTGCTCAACCCCGATCTGCCGGTCGCCTACCGGGACCTGCTCCCCGCCGCGCCACAGCGCCGGCTCACCTACTCGCCGTCCTGCTTCGTTCTGCACGTCGGCTCCTCCCAGGGCTATGCGAAGATCGCCCATCACAACATCCATTTCGGACGCGCGTGGAAGGGCACCTTCGATGAGGTCATCCGACGGGGTGAGCTGATGACCGATCCGTCGCTCCTGGTGACCAACCCGAGCCGGACCGACCCCGCGGTGGCCCCGCCGGACCGGCACACCTACTACGTGCTCGCCCCGGTGCCCAACCTGCACCGGGCGCCGTTCGAGTGGCGCGGCGACCTGACCCAGCGCTACACCGACCAGCTGATCGGCACCCTGGAGGAACGCGGCTACGTCGGCTTCGGCGCCGGGGTCGAGGTGCTCCGGGCGATCACCCCCGCCGAGTGGGAGGAGCAGGGGATGGCCGCCGGCACCCCGTTCGCCGCCGCACACACCCTCTTCCAGACCGGCCCGTTCCGCCCGTCCAACCTGCACCGCGCCCTGTCGAACGTGGTGTTCGTCGGCTCCGGCACCCAACCCGGCGTCGGCGTACCGATGGTGCTCATCTCCGGCAAGCTCGCCGCCGGCCGGATCACCGGAGAAGGCCGATGAGCAGCCGTGAGAACCACCTCGTCGAACTCGTCGACGAGACCGGAAGGGCCCACGGAGAGACGACGGTCGCGGCCGCCCACCAACCCCCGGGGCAGCTGCACCGGGCCTTCTCGGTGTTGCTGGTGGACCCGGACGGCCAGGTGCTGCTCCAGCGCCGAGCCGCCGTCAAGACCCGGTTCCCGCTGCGCTGGGCCAACTCCTGCTGCGGCCACCCCCAGCCGGGGGAGTCGCTCGCCGAGGCCGCCAACCGGCGGCTGAGCGAGGAGTTGGGCGCGGGCCCGGTCGAACTGACCGAGGTCGGCATCTACGTCTACTACGCCGAGGACCCGGCGACCGGTCGGGTCGAGTTCGAGTACGACCACGTGCTGCGAGGCGAGTTCCTACCCAGCGCTCCGCTACTGCCGGACCCGGACGAGGTGGCCGAGCTGCGGTGGGCCGATCCCACCGCGCTGGAGACCGAGTTGAAGATCGACCCCCGGTCGTACGCGCCCTGGCTGGGCGGGGTGGTGAACCGGCTGCTACGCCCCTCGGGGTCCCGGTCGGGCGCAACCGACCCGGCCATGACCCCGCCCGGATCGTCGGCGGATGACACGGCGGAGCGGTCGGGTGGTCGATGAGGCGCTGAGCGCGGGCGCGGTCGCACGCCGGCTGGGGGTCGCGGTCACGACCCTACGTACCTGGCACCAGCGCTACGGGCTCGGGCCCAGCGAACACATCCCCGGTCACCACCGCCGGTACACACCCACCGATCTGGCCCGCCTCGAGATCATGCGTCGACTCACCGCCGAGGGGGTGAGCCCCGCCGAGGCGGCCCGCTGGGCCCGCCAGGCTCCGGACCCGACGCCCAACGGCACCGTCGCGCCCACCCGGATCCACCCGACCGGCCGGGACGGCGGCGGCACCATCCCGGTCGGCCGTGCCGGCCCCGCCGCGCGCGGACTGGCCCGGGCCGCCATGCGTCTGGACGCGGCGGCGATCAGCGAGACGATCGCGCACGCCCTGGCCGCCAGCGGGGTCGTCGCCACCTGGGAGGGACTGCTGCGCCCGGTGCTCGCCGGCATCGGCGAACGGCACGCCGCCACCGCCGGCCTGATCGACGTGGAACACCTGGTGTCGCGCTGCGTCTCGGAGGCGCTCGCGGCGGCCAGCCGGGCCAAGGTCCCCACCGGGCCGGCCCGGATCCTGCTCTCCTGTGCCGACGAGGAGCAGCACACCCTGCCCCTGGAGGCGTTGGCCGCGGCCCTCGCGGAGGCCGGTGTCAGCTACCGGATGCTCGGCGCCCGGGTGCCGGTGGCCGCTCTCGTCGAGGCGGTCAACCGGACCGGACCGGCCGCCGTGGTGCTCTGGTCGCACACCCGGGCCACCGCCGACCCGATCCAACTCAGCGCGTTGCTCGCCGCACCCCGGCGCCCGTTGCTGGTGCTCGCCGCCGGCCCCGGCTGGCGAGCCGACACGCTGCCCGCCGGGGTGGTGCGGCCTGTCGATCTGGCCGAGGCGGTCTCGCTCTCCGCCGCCGTCCGCGATTCCCTGGACCAGTCGAGGCGTGACTGATCGCACTGTCGCCGAGTGGCGGCGTGAACTACCGTCGGGCGGGTCCGGCTACCCCGACCCCTCCGGGAGCGAGCAGATGCAAGCCCGCGCCGTCCTGGCGTCCGTCCTCGCCTTGGCGCTGGTCTTGTCCGGCTGTGCCCAGCCGGACCGCACCATCGTCTCCGCCGGCCCGCCAAAGCCTGTGGAATCCACCTCGCCGCCCACCCCGAAACCGCACCCCAGCGCCACCAAGCCGGCCAAGCCGCCACTGCGGCCGCTGCCGGCCAAGCTCCCCGCCGGCCTGGGTCGCAACACGGGCGTACGCCCGGTGGCCCTGACGTTCGACGACGGGCCCAACCCAGCCTGGACGCCCAAGGTGCTCGACCAACTGAAGGCCGCCAAGGTGACCGCGACCTTCTGTGTCGTCGGCCGCGAGGTGCAGCGCCACCCGGAGTTGGTCCGGCGGATCGTCCGGGAGGGACACCAGCTCTGCAATCACAGCTGGCGACACGACCTCGATCTCGCCCGACGGCCTGTCGCCGAGATCCGGGCCGACCTGGACCGCACCAACAGGGCCATCCAGAAGGCCGTCCCCGGCGCGAAGGTGTCGTTCTACCGGCAGCCGGGCGGCCGGTGGACGTCGGAGGTGCTCGGGGTGGCCAAGGACCTCGGCATGCGTCCGCTGCACTGGTCGGTCGACCCACAGGACTGGGACAAGCCCAGCGCGGCCACGATCGGCAAGCGAGTCCACGCCGCCACCCGCCCCGGCGGCATCGTCCTCCTGCACGATGGAGGCGGAAACCGGGCCGCGACGCTTGCCGCATGCCCGAAGTTGATCGCCGACCTGAAGAAGCGCTTCGGCATCACTCGGCTCCACTAGAACTGCTCTGACCTGCGGTTATGACCCGTCCCAACCCCTTGCCGACACCGATTTTGTCGACCGACCGAGCATCACGTATGCTTTCCAAGCCTCCGGCGGGGCCGGATGGGAGCAAGTCCGCTTGAAGTTGCGAATGTGCAATGATGGCGGGGCCGCCCTCATCGTCTAGCGGCCCAGGACGCCGCCCTTTCAAGGCGGTAGCACGGGTTCGAATCCCGTTGGGGGCACGACCGGCGCAAGCCGGAGTAAGGCAAGACCGGCGCAAGCCGGAGCAACACAAGCTAGGTCCTGTGGAGCAGTTGGAGTGCTCGCCGCCCTGTCAAGGCGGAGGTCGCGGGTTCAAGTCCCGTCAGGACCGCAGCGCCGACGCCGCGCCCCGCGCGGCGTTCTGCGTATCGGAGCAGGTCGCCCTGCCACCGGTTCGTCCGGTTGCCGGGTAGCATGAGCCGAGCGACACGGCCAGGTAGCTCAGTTGGTACGAGCGTCCGACTGAAAATCGGAAGGTCGGCGGTTCGACCCCGCCCCTGGCCACATAGCCTTTCGCCGGGCTACAGAGGTCCCCACCAGCGGAAACGCAGGTGGGGATCTTGCTTTTCCGGTGCTTCCGCCGACACGCGCGAACAGAGCGCCGCGACCCCGCGACGTCAGCGGCATGGCGTCGAAGCGACCACCTCCAAGATCGTGCTCGATCCAGGAAACAGGGCCCTCCGCCCGCGGGCGAGGCACTACATCAAGGATCGAGCATGATCATGCGAGAAGGATGTCCCGGCACCGCTGCCGGCGACGCTCGGACGACAACCGCGAGCGGCGTCCCACGCACCATCACCGAAACTGCTGCCTCCCGACGGGCTAAGGCAGCAGTTTCCCTGAAGATGCTCAGATCTTGGCGCCCCGTGCACGGCCACCCCAGGTGAGACCGCCCGCGGCACAACGAGGAACGGCGCGGCGTCAGTGGTCGCGGCGACCCTGCGGGCGGTGCTGCGCCACGCTGCCCTGGATCGCCTCCCACACGCTGCGTCCAGCCTGTCGCAGCGTCTCCCCCGCCTGCTCGGCGAGTTGCGCCGCGCTCTGGGCCGCGGCCTGCGCGGCACCCGGCAGACCACCGTCGCCATCCCCGGACCGGCTCGGACCGGATGCAGTCGACCGACCTGGCTGGTTGCGGGTCTGCCCGGCCGCCGAACCCGCCGGTCCCTCGGGGTGCCGCTGGTCCCGGCCCGCCCCTGCCGGGCGCTCTCCACCACCCGAGCCTTCGTGCCGCTTTTCCTCGGCATGACGTAGCCCCTCGTGCCGCTGGCCTTCCGGGCGGTGGCCACCTGGCGCGCCGGCCTCCGGCTGCCGGCCCTGTGGCTGCTGGCGCTCCGGCTGCCGGCCCTCCGGTTGCCGGCCCTCCGGTTGCCGGCCCTGTGGCGGCTGCCCCTCAGGACGCCGCCCCTCCGGCTGCGGGCCGTGCGGATGCGGGCCCTGCGGATGCGACTGGTCGGCTGACCCCGGGCCACCAGCTCGCGGCCCGGGTCCTCCGGCGTCCGGTGCCGACCCGACCGGACCCGCCCCGGATCGACCAGGGCCCGCCCGATCAGAGCCCGGCCGGCCAGAACTCGGTCGACCTGGATCCGGCCGGTCGAAACCCAGTCGGTCGCGGTCGGCCACCGGGCTGGCCGCGCCGACCTGCCGGCCCGGCTCGTCGCGTACGCCGTCCAGGTGCCGACTCGACGCTTTGACCTCCGCTGCGCCCGCGGCCAACTGCTGGGCGCCGCGGTTCACGTCGTCCAGGGCAGTGCCAGCCGTATGCGCGAGCGCCTCGATGATGTGCGGGTTGTTGTCGAGCGTGTCGAGGGCCCGGCCCAGGATTCTGGTCAGCTGCTCCAACCGCACCCGCAGCTGCGCCTCGGCGTTCACCCCGTCGATGTTCAACTCGCCGTTGCTGAGGTGCACCCGTACGCCGGCGTCGACCTGGAGCAGGTTGGCCACCCGGGCCCGCAGCGACAGGTCGGCCTCCAGACCGTCGACCGCCAGCCGGATGGAGTCGACGGAGACCTTCGGAATGTCGAGCAGGACGTCCGGGTTCCCGCTGTCGACGTTCCGGTCCGGCTCCCGCTGCTGCCCGCTCTCGCTCATGGTCTCCCGCCCCGCCTGCACACCGGCCCGGTGATCCGGGCCGCGGCGCGGTTACCCGTTTTCCGGCGGGGCATCCCGTCCGTGACGGCTCGACGACCCTCTGTCTGGAACCGGGCACCGTGCGAAGCTGCACACCCGGGCATCAGCCGGTATGGTCCGGGCCTATGGGACAGGAATTGACTGATCCGGCCGACATCCGGCAGGACGTCGGCCAGTTCTCTCTCCGGTGCAGCCTTCTCGTCCCGGGCTCGGCCGAGCACGCGTTCGCGGTCTTCACCGACGAGCTGACCGACTGGTGGGTCACCGAATACACCTGGTCCGGCCCGGACGCGCTGGCCGAGCTGGGCATGGAGCCGCGGACCGGTGGCATGCTCTACGAGTTGGGCCCGTATGGTTTCCGCGCCGACTGGGGGCGGGTGCTCACCTGGGATCCGCCTCGCCGGCTGGTCTTCGTCTGGCAGATCGGCCCCGACCGGGCACCGGTGCCGGACCCGGCCCGCGCGAGCGAGGTCGAGGTGCTGTTCCATCCCGAGGGGCCAGAACGCACCCGGGTCGAGTTGGAGCACCGGCACTTCGACAGGCACGGCGAGGCTGCCGAGGGTTACCGCAAGGCGCTCACCGCCGGCTGGCACGAACTGCTCACCCGCTACGTCGCCACGGTGTCGCGAAACCGCCCCACCACGACGGCCTGACGACCCACCGGATCACCGACCGAGCCGCCGGTCGGCGGCGGCACCGCCGAGGTCCCGACCACCAAGGTTCGCGCGTTGGCCGGCTTCCGCCCCCGAGCCGAAGCCGGTGCCGCCCAACCGGCGTGGCGGCGCGGTGCGCAGCCGCGGGTACTCCTCGGTGAGCCGACGCTGCACCCGGTCGGATCGGTCGGCCAGCACCAGCGCCATCGACGGCGCGCCCGACTCGCTGGCCGCCGCCGACTCGGCCGCCCAGAGCCGACCTCCGACCACCTCGGCGAAGCCGGCCAGCCAGGAGCGTCGGAAGGCGGCGGGATGGTCGTCTGCCGGCACCTCGGTGGCGGCCAGGCCGTGCGCCGCCTGCACGAGCAGTGAGGTGAAGAGCAGGTCGACCCGTTCCAGGTCGCTGGCGAAGCCGAAGAGGTGCAGGGCGAAGCCGTTGCCCTGCCGACGGCGTACGCAGCGGCAGCGCAGGGGCTCGGCCACCGCGGCGAGCAGGCCGACCTTGTCGCGGGCGTACGGGGCGACGACGTCCAGCACCCGATCGCCGACCGGGTCGGTGGTCGGGTCCCGGGCGGCGAGCAGCGCCCGGTCGACGCCGTAGCGGGCGATCAGCTCGGTCGCCTTGGCGGTGAACGCGGCCGACTCGGCAGGCGTGCAGGCCGGGTCCTCGGCCTGGGCCAACAGCTTGCGCACCTTGCTGAGCATGGCCTCGGACATGCCTACAGAGCTACCACACGGGCCGGACATCATCGGGGCCGCGGCGGATTCGATCGATACGTATCATCGTCACGGTCAGATGATCAGTCCAATACGGACGGTCAGTCAACTGTTCTTGGAGGATCGACCGAATGCCATCCCCGACCGCTCGCCTGCTCGCCGTCGCCACGGCCACCGCACTGCTCTCCGCCGGCACGCCCGCGCTGGCGGAGCCGACAACAGCGACCACACCCGTCAGCTCCGGGCCGAACGCGTTCGCCCCGCTCGCCACCTGTTACGGCGGGGCGGTCCGGTCGTACTTCGAGACCGGCCGCTACGGCGGCTCAGCCGGCCAGTACCGCACCACGACGCGCTGCCGCGACATCAACGTCCGCAACGCGAGCGTGTACGCCACCGAGGCGTGCGTGATCTTCGTCGACAAGACGAGCGCCTGTAACTACTGGACCTACCTGCCGGCCAACTCGGGCTGGATCACGGTGGCGACAAACGTCCGGGACGGCGTCAACTTCCGGGTCCGCTTCGAGAACCTGCGGTACGAGTACGAGCCGCTGATCGCGTACCACGCGTTCTGACCGACCCGCCGACACCGCCGCGACCCGCGGACGCGTCACTCGGCGCGGCTGCGCAGGGTGGCGATCGTCGAACCGGCGAGTGTGAGCAGGCAGTCGGGGAGCAGCCCGTCGGCCGCCGCCGCGCCGAACAGCGCCTCGCCTGTCGGTTCGTCGCAATTCGCGTACGCACTGACGAAGCGGGCCACCCAGCGGGTGTCGTACCCGGCCTGATCGATCCCCGGAAAGTCGAGCGCCGCCCCGCTGGCCGCCGGCGCGTCACCGAGCATTGTCGCGGCCAGGCACCAGGCGACCCCGTACGCGCCGCTCAGGCCGGCCCGGTCGACGACCGCGTCGAAGGCTCCCACCACCGCGTCTCCATCGCCGGTCAGCGCCGAACGGAGCACGGCGGCCGCGTCATCGAACGTCTGCTGTGGTAGGTCCGTCACTCAGCGCACAGTAGGACGGGTGGTCAAGCTCTCCCAGCAACCGTCACTGTCCGTGTTCAACGCGAGCTACCTGCGCATTACGCCACCTCCACGGTCCCGCCGCCGGCTTCGGCACGCTAATGTGCGCAGCGGACCTTCGCCGGAGGAAGGACGACCATGTTCGTATCACGCCGCTCGCGGGTAGCCACACTGGCTGCCTGCGCGACGATCCTGCTCGCCACAAGCGCTTGCGGGGATGACAAGCCCGAGGAGGCAAGCGCCCAACAGGTGCGCCTCTACGGCACGGACGGCAACATGCTCAACTCCTATCCTGCGGAGTTGAAGGAACGGGCGAGTCTCGTCGACGGGATGAAGGGCACCACGCCCCTCGTTCCGCTGCCAGACGACTTCAAGGGCCGGCTACGGGCCGTCAATCCGGCGCTGACGGACTACGTGTACTCCGCCGAGACGTACGACGCGGTGGTGATCGCCGTGCTCGCCGCCCAGTTGGCCGGGAGCACCGACCCGGCCGCCATCACCAAGCAGATCGTCGCCGTGACCAACGACGGGCAGCGCTGCGAGGACCCCGCCAGTTGTCTCGCGCTGGCCCGCAACGGGCAGGACGTCCAGTACCGCGGCGTCTCGCTGACCCGGGCGGGCTTCACCGACAAGGGTGAGCCGGCCACCGCGAGCTACGCCACACTGACCTTCGACGGGCAGCAGATCAACGACGGTAAGACCGAGTTCGTCGGCGCGGGCATCGAGTCGGCGGCGAGCACCAAGACGCCCCCGAAGCCGAAGAAGCAGCGCGCTGGTGGCGACGCCGACCAGGAGCCGCTGATCCTGGGCGGCCTGTTGCCGAAGACCGGTGACCTCTCGATCGCCTACCCGCCGATGGCGGCCGGCGCCGCGCTGGCCATCAAGGAGATCAACGCCGCTGGCGGCGCACTGGGCAAGCCGGTGACGTGGCTGGACGGCGACGACGGCACCAACCCGGCGGTGGCCAAGGCGACGGTGGCCAAGCACGTGACGGACGGCGTCAGCGTGATCATCGGTGCCGGCGGTTCGGGCATCTCCCGGGCCGTGCTCCCGGACGTGGTGCAGGCCGGGAAGATCCTCTTCTCCCCGTCCAACACCGACGCCAGCCTGACCGACGTGGACGACCAGGGCCTCTACTTCCGTACCGCCCCGCCGGACAGCCTCCAGGGCCGGGCACTCGCCGACGTGATCCTGCGCGACGGGTCACAGAAGATCGTGATCGTCGCCCGCAAGGACTCCTACGGTGAGGGCCTACAGGGCACCGTCCGCGACGAGCTGGAGAAGGCCGGCATCGCCAACGACCGGCTCAAGCTGTTGACGTACGAGCCGCCGGCCGACGCGAAGGCGGCGCCTGTCGACTTCAGCAGCGGCGCGAAGGAGATCAAGGCATTCGGCGCGGACGCCGTACTGATCATCGGCTTCGGTGAGTCCGCGCAGGTGATCCGCGGCCTGGCCGACGCCGGGGTGCAGATCCGGCAGTAGGCAGGACCCGAAACCCACGACGGCCGCACCGGCTTCCCGCCGGTGCGGCCGTTTCTGGTACGCGGGATCAGCGCGGCCTGCGGCGCTCCAGGAACTCGGTCATCCGGCGGTGCTTCTCGTCGTCCTCGAAGAGCACCGCCTGGCTGACCAGGTCGAGATGCGGGTGCGCGGCGGCGGGCGCGTCCACCGCCAGCTTGGTCAGCCGCACCGCCAGCGGTGAGCCCAGGGCGATCTCGTCCAGCAACGCGTGCGCCACCGTCAGCAGTTCGTCGGGCTCGTCCACCACCCGGTTCACCAGGCCGATCCGCAGCGCCTCGGCGGCGTCCACCCGCCGGCCGGTGAAGAGCAGCTCCTTGGCCCGGCCCTCCCCGACCAACGCGGGCAGCCGGTGGGTCGCGCCAGCGCCGGCCAGGATGCCCAACCGCACCTCCGGTTGGCCGAAGACCGCCCGTGCCGTGCACACCCGCAGATCGCAGGCGTACGCCAGCTCCGCGCCACCGCCCAACGCCGGGCCGTCGACGGCCGCCACGGTCGGCATCGGCAGCGCGCGGACACGTGCGAAGGCGGCCGAGTTGATCGCGGCGAGAGCGTCCGTGCGACCCCGTTCGCGGAGCTGGCCGATGTCGGCGCCACCGGCGAAGATGCCCGCCGCGCCACCGGTCAGCAGCAGCAGGCGCGGGCGCGCCTCCAACTCGGCGCAGACCTGGTGCAGCTCGGCGATCAGGTCGGCGTCGATGGCGTTGCGCTTCTCCGGCCGGTCAAGGGTGACCACCAGCCGGTCCGGCCGCTCCTCGATCCGCAACCCGCTCATTGCCTCACACCGGCTTCCCAGCGGTAGAAACCCTGCCCTGACTTCTTACCCAGCCGCCCGGCGGCCACCATCTCCTCCAGCAGTGGCGGCGGCGCGAAGCGGTCCCCGTACGCGGCCTGGAGGGTGCGGGCGATGTCCAGCCGCACGTCGAGGCCGACCAGGTCGGTGAGTTCCAACGGCCCGATCGGGTGCCGGTAGCCGAGCACCATGGCCTTGTCGATGTCCGACGGGCTGGCCACCCCGTCGGCGACCATCCGGATCGCCTCCAGCCCGAGGGTGACCCCGAGCCGGGAGGTGGCGAAGCCGGGCATGTCGCGTACGACGACGGGGTCCTTGCCCAGCCGGCCGGCGAGCGCGACTGCCGCGGTGGTGGTCTCCTCGGCGGTGGCCGGGCCGACCACGATCTCCAGCAGCGCCATCGCCCAGACCGGGTTGAAGAAGTGCAGGCCGAGGAAGCGTTCGGGCGCGTCCAGCTCGGCGGCCAGAGCAGCGATGGCGATGCTTGAGGTGTTGCTGCCCAGCAGCGCCGGGTGCAGCGCGGCGGCGTCCCGGAGCACCGCACGCTTCAGGTGGAGGCGCTCCGGCACCGCCTCCACGATCACCTGGGGGGCGGGCGCGACAGCGGCGAGGGTTGGGCGCAGCGTCACCCGCTGCCGGTTCGTGGCGGCCTCGTCGGCACTCAGCTTGCCGCGCTGCACCGCCCGCTCCCACAGCTCGGCGAGCCGGTTCAGCGCGGTCGCACCCCGCTCGGGGTCCACCTCGACCAACTCGACGGCGTGCCCGGCGCCGGCCGCCACGTACGCGATACCGAGCCCCATCGTGCCGGCACCGACGACCACGAAACGATCGCTCATCACGCCTCCCTGTCCCGTCCGCCGACGCGCGGGGTCCCCGCCACGCCGGCCCGGGTGTCCCGCCCGCTCCGCTCGCTCATGGTGCGACCCTAGACAGCGCGACGACCCGGCCCATGCGTGGGGGAGCGCCGGATCGGGTAATGACGGCCCGTCAACCGAGGGAAGGACCGCATCGAGATGAGCCAGGCACCGGAGAGCGTCACCGACGGGGAGATCGTGGAGACCCGAGGCGACGAGCGGGTCGAACTGCTGCGCGCCGACACCAACAACGACGGCAAGACCGACGTGTGGGTGGTGGACACCGACGGCGACGGCAAGGCGGACCTGTTCCAGTTCGACACCGACGGTGACGGCAAGGTGGACATCACCATGGTCGACATCGACGAGGACGGCCAACCGGACGAGGTGGTCGACGGCGACGGCGGGCTCCCGCCCGAGCAGCTCCCCCCGACCGTCCAGGTCTGAGACGTCCGACGGCCCCCGTCTCCGCTCGGCGGACGCGGGGGCCGTCGCTCAGTCGACGAGGCGCAGGGTGGCCAGGTAGTAGGGGGCGTCGCGGTCGTCCACATCGGTGAGCCGCCAACCGGTGCCGTGCACCAGGCTGGCGAACTCCTCCGCCGAGCAGACCAGATAGTCGAACCATTCGGTGCTCAACTCGCGGTACCGCAGCCGCAGCCGCAGCTGGCCACCGAGCCGACCGCGCCGACGGTTGCGCTCGTGGTAGCCGGTGTGCAGCGGGTCGCGGGTGCCGTACGGGTCGGTGCCCTGAGCGATGATCTGCGCTCCCGGTCGGGCCAGCGCGGCGAGCGCGGCGAGGAACTCGGGAGCGCGCTCCCGCCCCTCGAACAGCCCGAGGTTGTTGCCGAGAAGCAGGAACGTGTCGTACCGCGAACCGTCGGCGACGTGCGTGTCGACGGTGCCGTGCACCAGCCGCCGGACACCGCGACGCCTGCTCACCTCCAGCGCGCCCGCGGAGGTGTCCAGCCCGGTGACCGGTACGCCGCGCTCCTGGAGCAGCAGCGCGATCCGGCCGGCACCGGTGCCGATGTCCAGCGTCTCGCCGTGCGCCCGGTCCGCCGCGCGGTGGTCGTACGGCTGCCACTCCGCCGGCCCGTCCAGGTAGTGCGCGGCCGGGGCGCCGTTGATCAGACCGTCGTCCCGTTCGATGATCTCGATGACCGGTCGCGGCAGTCGACCACCGACCAGGGGGCGGGGGCCCACCCCGGTGGCCACGGCGAGTGTGTCCCGCAGCAGTTCGCCGATCACGTCACCGATTAGGGGCTCAACCGTCACGGCGTTCACGCTATCCGGCCGCTCAGTGGCCCGCACCGGCCGTATCCTGGCGGCGTGACCACGCTGGACCGGCTGTCGGCCGAGAAGTACATCCTGCTCACGACCTTCCGCACTGACGGTCGGGCGGTGCCGACCCCGGTCTGGGCGGTACGCGACGGTGAGGCGTTGGCGGTCTGGACCCGGGCCGACTCGGGCAAGGTGAAGCGGATCCGCCGCAACGGCGAGGTGACAGTGGCGCCATGCGACGTGCGGGGTCGGCCACACGGGGCGGAGGTGTCAGCCCACGCGACGATCTACGGGGGCGGTGACACCGGTCGGATCCGCGATCTGCTCAAGCACAAGTACCGCCTGATCGGTCGACTGAGCCTGCTGGGCAGCCGGTTGCGTCGCGGCGAGGGCGGCACTGTCGGCATCCGGGTGACGTTGGCCGAGTCGCGGCGCTGACCCGCGGCGGGCGTCGTGCTCGTGACATGGAAAGGGGCGGCGGATCGAGATCCACCGCCCCTGACGAAAAACTGCTGCCGCTCAGTCGCCCTGCCGCTGCTGCGGGATCTGGCCCTGCAGAAGCGCCCTGACCTCCGACTCACGGTACCGACGGTGGCCCCCCAGGGTGCGGATGGCACTGAGCTTGCCAGCCTTGGCCCAACGGGTCACCGTCTTCGGGTCGACCCGGAACATCGACGCCACCTCGGCCGGCGTGAGTAGCGGCTCTGGTTCGTGCGTTCGCGATGCCATCGGTCACTCCTCCACATGTATAGACATCGGCCGGGGTCCCGCCGGCCGACGCGTCTCCCATGGTCCGGCTAGTCCCCGATGTCCGACATGGGCCGAACGGATGAAGGTCCCTAGACGGACGGATGAACCATGCCCGATTTTTACGACTTTTACATGGCAGAAAGTACCTTATTCGGACTCATGATCACGGTTCGTGATGCGTCAACTACGAGCACCCCTCACCTTGGGAGCGCTCCTAGGGCCGATATGCCCTAATTGCACCGCTCCAACAGCTGCACCGCGCGCCACCGTGCCACCAACTTGTCGTACGCGGCGGACGCCTCCTCGGCCTCGCCGCGCGACAGCCCCGCGAGGCCGCCGGCAACCAGCTCGGGCGAGTCGTCCGCTGTGAGAGTCTCGTCGGAGAGCAGGTCCACCAGACCGCCGTAGTCCAGCTCGACCACGGACCGGGGATGGAACTCCTCCAGCCAGCGGGCCGCCTCCTCCACCGCCTCGGTGATCGGCGCCTCGCCCACCGACTTGCGCAACACCGACAGCGCCCGCGACGAGCGACGTCGAGCCTTGGAGATCTCCGTGCGGTAGCGCAGCGCCCGCCGGCCCGGCTGCGTGACCAGGTCACGCTCCGCCGGGTCGAAGAGCACGAACCACCGCAGCGGTACGCCCCAGGTGGCGATCTGCTCGTGCACCCGGGGCACCCCGTGCTCCAGCACCCGGGCGCCACTGCGCCAGTCGTCCACCACCGCCCTGGCCTGCCCGGCGAGCACCGGCGGCACGAAGGCGTCGGCGAGCACCGAGGGCACCCCGTCCCGGGCGCTGAGCGCCGCCTCAGCGACCCGGATGCGCAGGTTCCACGGGCAGACCAGCAGGCTGTCGTCCGTCTCCAGGACGTACGCCTCCTCCGGCAGGTCCGGCAGCCGGGTCCAGCCCGCGCCCAGCGCCTCGATCACCGCCGTCCGCTGCCGACCGGGCCCCTCCACCGGGGCGACCGCGCGCCCCTCCGAGACGTAGCGGCGCCAGTAGCTCTGCCGGTCTCGGTCGAAGGCGGCCAACGGTTCGTACACGCGCAGGTAAGAAGCGAAGAGCGACGGCACCGCGCGATCCTCCCACGAACCACGCCGGTACGCGGTCAGCGGCCGGAGCACGCGCGCCGCACCGTGGGACGGCGGCCGCGTGTCGAGCGCCCGCACGGCGGCCGATACTAGGCTCGATCACACCGGCAGCATCCCCGCCGGGGTTCACCAGGTCCACGTCCCACAAGGACGCACACCACAGTAGGAGCCAACAATGGGCGTATTCGCGAGCACCGACGACCCGGTATCGACAGGTCACGAACAGGTCGTGTTCTGCCAGGACAAGCAGAGCGGCCTTAAGGCGATCATCGGGATCTACTCCACCGCGCTGGGCCCGGCGCTCGGCGGCACCCGCTTCTACCCGTACGCGAGCGAGGACGACGCCCTCGCCGACGTGCTGGACCTGTCCCGCGGGATGGCCTACAAGAACGCGCTCGCCGGGCTGGACCTGGGCGGCGGCAAGGCCGTGATCTGGGGCGACCCGGAGCAGATCAAGAGCGAGGCGCTGTTGCGCGCGTACGGTCGCTTCGTGGAGTCGCTGGGCGGCCGCTACTACACCGCCTGCGACGTCGGCACGTACGTGGCGGACATGGACGTCGTGGCCCGGGAGACCCGCTACGTGACCGGGCGCAGCGTGGAGCACGGCGGCGCCGGCGACTCGTCGATCCTCACCGCCTGGGGTGTCTTCCAGGGGATGCGGGCCGCCTCCGAGCACGTCTGGGGCACCCCGAGCCTGCGAGGCCGGCGGGTCGGCGTGGCCGGCCTGGGCAAGGTCGGCAAGTACCTCACCGGTCACCTGCTGGAGGACGGCGCCGAGGTGGTCGCCACCGACGTCAACCCGAAGGCGCTGACCTGGGTGCGCACCAACCACCCGCAGGTCACCCTGGTCGACGATTCCAGCGCGCTGGTCGCCGCGGACCTCGACGTGTACGCGCCGTGCGCGCTGGGCGGCGCCCTGAACGACGACACGGTGCCGGCGCTGCGCGCCAAGGTGGTAACCGGTGCGGCGAACAACCAGCTCGCCCACCCGGGCATCGAGAAGCTGCTGGCCGACCGCGGCATCCTCTACACCCCGGACTACGTGGTCAACGCGGGCGGCGTCATCCAGGTCGCCGACGAGATCGAGGGCTTCAACTTCGACCGGGCGAAGCTGCGGGCGACCCGGATCTACGACACCACCCGCGAGATCCTGCACCTGGCTGACGCGGAGGGCGTGCCCCCGGCCGTGGCGGCCGACCGGCTGGCGGAGCGGCGGATGGCGGACGTCGGCCGGCTGCGCGCGATCCACCTGCGCTGAGCGTTTCGTTCCGGGGGCGGATCGACGAGATCCGCCTCCGGGCCCCCGGTGACGGCGCAGCTGGGTAAGCTGAGCCCGGGTCAAATTTGATGCGGTTTGTCCGGTGTCACGGGTGCTAACCGTTCCGCTCCTTACCCGGTACACTGGGTGACGGCCGGATCGACGCGACGCGCAGAGCCGGCTGACGGTAACCCGAGGTGCCGAACGGTGGCATCCCCATGTACCGTAAGAGCCACGAGAGATGCCTGACGTCATCGGGGCCCGCCTTCGGGCTGCCCCGCATTCTGTGCGAGGGGGTCGAGCCATGGGGCGCGGCCGTGCTAAGGCCAAGCAGACTAAGGTGGCGCGGGAGTTGAAGTACCACTCCCCGAACACCGACCTCACCGCCTTGCAGCGCGAACTGGCGGGTGCTGGTAAGTCTGAGCACCACTTCGACGACGACTCTAAAGAGTCCGTCGGCGATGATGATGAGGATCACGCGGACGACGATCCAGATCCCTGGGTCCGTCCGACCCGCTGACCGTTCGACGCAGCTGAGCACGCGGTGACCCCCGCGTGCTCACGCGCGTCTCGTGCAGGTGCAGCTGAGCGACGATCAGGGGCCTGGCCCCGACCGGAGCCAATCCGGCCGCTCGACAGGCCCCTGATCGCGGCTCACCTCAGCGCGGGCGATTGTTCCAGTTGTAGAACGTCGGGATGTTCTCGAAGTGGTTCCAGGCGCAGACCGCGCTGGACCCGTCTCCGCCCGACACCTCCGAGCGCAGCCGCCGTGCGTCCTCGGCCTCCTGGAGCAGCGCGACGAGCGCGGGAGCCGCGTCTCGCACCCGTTCGGTGACTCCGTCGTCCGCTTCGCGCTCAGGCCGCCGGTGACTGGTGGTCTCGGGCATGCTCCAACACTCCCTCCAATAGGCGGATCTTGCTGTTGCGGCAGTGCTCGGTCTCCGTACCGTCAAAACGCCCCAGCTCGAAGTAACGGTTGGCGGCATGGCCACCGCCGCAGAAGCCGAAGTACGGGCAGGACGCCCGACACGCCTCCACCCCGCCCAGGAACTCCTTTACCCACGGCGTCGCCGCCGCGTCGCCGAGGATCTGCGCCAACGGGGTCGTCAGCACGTTGCCGCTGCTGAAGTCGCCGTAGTGGGGATCGGTGAAACCGGCCAACTCGGGGGACAACACGATCACCGAGCCGTCGTGACCGATCGTCGGGATCGGGTCCAGTTGGCGGGGCAGCAGCCCGTCCGCCGAGTTGTCGAGCACCGCCGCGGCGTAGCGCAACGACCACTCGATCTCGCGGAGGTGAATCCGGGGCTCCCGGCGCCATGCCCCGACCAACTCGGCCCAGAACGCGGACACCGCCGACGGGTCGTGGCGGTTGTCGCGGGTGTTGACCCCCTCGGTCTCCTCGATGTTGATGCCCAGCACATCGCAGCCCAGCTCAAGGAAGTAGTCGTACAGCTCGGTGGCGAGCCCCGGCTCCGGGCGGGAAACCACGGCCAGCGCGGAGAAGGGCAGACCGCGCCGGCGCAGCGCCGAGATGCCGTGCAGGATCCGGTCGTACGCCGGCTGGCCACCCCGGTTGACCCGGTCGCCGTTGCGTGCCCGGGGCCCGTCGATGCTCACGCTCACCCGCATCTGGTGCCGGACGAAAAAATCGCACCAGTCGTCGTCGATGAGTGTGGCGTTGGTCTGCACGTGATGCTCGACCTGGGGCCCGAATGGCGCGATCAGATCGGCCAGGTGCTCCCGACCAGCGGCCAGGGGCTCGCCGCCATGCCACACCACTGAGAAGCGACCGTTCGCCGCCCAGGGGTTGACCGCGGTCGCGACCGCCTCGGCGACCGCCACCGACATCCGACGGTCGGCGGCCCGGAACGGCAGGTAGCAGTACGCGCAGTCGAGATTGCAGAGGGTGGTGGGCTGCATGACGACGTACGACGGGACGGCGGCCAGACCGCGCATCCCGCTGAACGACTGTCCTTGAGCAGCCATCGTCCTCCTCCGCCTAGCCTGAGCCCTTCAGGCTAGGCGGCAATGGCCACTCGGGTGAAGCCCTGATCAGGTGCCCGTACGATCACCGGAGGGTGATCATCCTCGGGTGTGCTGACCGACCATCTGCACGTTGCCGGTGCCCTCGATGATCTCGCCGGCCTGCCACGCCTCGACCCCACGGCCGGTCAGGGTGGCCAGCGCGCGGTCGGCGTCCTCGGCCGACACGATCGCGAACATGCCGACGCCCATGTTGAAGGTCGACTCCATGTCGTGGTCGTCGATCCGACCCTTCGTCTGGATCAGGTCGAAGATCGGCTGCGGCTTCCAGGTGGACCGGTTGACCACCGCGTCGACGTGCTCGGGCAGCACCCGGACCAGGTTGCCGGGGATGCCGCCACCGGTGATGTGGGACAGCGCCCGGACCTCGGCCTCGGCGATCAGCTTGAGGCAGTCCTTGGCGTAGATCTTCGTCGGGGTGAGCAGCTCCTCGCCGAGGGTCCGCTGCCGACCGAAGTCGTCGATCACGATGTCCAGACGCATCCGGGCCGCGCCGAGTAGCACGTGCCGGACCAGCGAGTATCCGTTGGAGTGCAGACCGGAGGAGCGCATGGCGATCACCACGTCGCCCACCTCGACCCGCTCGGGGCTAAGGATGTCGGCTTCCTCGACCACGCCCACACCTGTCGCGGAGATGTCGTACTCGTCCGGGCGCAGGACGCCGGGGTGCTCGGCGGTCTCCCCGCCCAGCAGCGCGCAGCCGGCGTAGCGGCAGCCGTCGGCGATGCCCGCGCCGATCTCGGCGACCTTGTCCGGAACGACCTCGCCAGTGGCGATGTAGTCGAGCAGGAACAGCGGCTCGGCGCCGCAGGCCACCAGGTCGTCGACGACCATCGCGACCAGGTCGATGCCGACCGTGTCGTGAATGTCCATCTGCTGGGCGATCACCAGCTTGGTGCCCACACCGTCGGTGGAGGACGCCAGGATCGGGCTCTTGTACTTCTTCGTGTCGAGCCGGAACAGGCCGGCGAAGCCACCGAGGTCACCGAGCACCTCGGGGCGGCGGGTCTGCCGCACCTTCGACTTGAGCAGTTCCACCGCGCGGTCGCCCGCGTCGATGGAGACCCCGGCGTCGGCGTACGAGACCGAGCGTTTGCGCGCCTGGCGGCCAGCACCGCCCGTCCACGGCTGGTGGTCGCCGCCGGCGCCGGTCGGGCTGCTTCCTGCGCCGCTGCGCTCGGACACGTGCGTCACGGTTCTCCCCTTTGGTTCTCGGTGCCGCCGGCGGTAGCCGGGCCGCGCCGGTTGGTGCTACGGGCGGTTTGCGGTAACGCCACCCGGAGTGGCGACGGACGAGCCGTTGGTGGGCGGGGCCTCCGGCGCCGAGTTGGCGACGCGTCGGCCCACCCCTTCGAGCACGTGCTTGCCGATCAGGTTGCCGGCCGGCAGCTCGATCGGGTACTCCCCATCGAAACACGCCCGACACAACCGGGTCTTCGGCTGCTCGGTCGCGGCGATCAGACCAGGAAGCGAAACGTAGCCCAGCGTGTCGGCGCCGATGGACCGCCGGATGCCGTCGTTGTCCAACCCGTTGGCCAGCAGCTCCGCCCGGGTGGCGAAGTCGATGCCGTAGAAGCACGGCCAGCTGACCGGCGGGGAGGAGATCCGGACGTGCACCTCCAGTGCCCCCGCCTCACGCAGCATCCGCACGATGGCGCGCTGGGTGTTGCCGCGCACGATCGAGTCGTCCACGACCACCAACCGCTTGCCGCGGACGTTCTCCCGCAGCGGGTTGAGCTTGAGCCGGATGCCGAGCTGACGCAGGGTCTGCGACGGCTGGATGAAGGTACGACCCACGTACGGGTTCTTCATCAGACCGGCGCCGTAGGTGATGCCGGACGCCTCCGCGTACCCGATCGCGGCCGGAGTGCCCGACTCGGGCACCGGGATCACCAGGTCGGCCTCGACCGGGTGTTCCTTGGCCAACTGCCGACCGATCTGCACCCGCGCCGAGTGGACGTTGCGCCCGGCGATCGTGGCGTCCGGACGGGCGATGTAGACGTACTCGAAGAGGCAGCCCTTCGGCTCCGGTGCGGCGAACCGGGTGGAACGCAGCCCGTTCTCGTCGATCGCGATCAGCTCGCCCGGCTCGACCTCGCGCACCACGCTGGCGCCGACGATGTCCAGTGCGGCCGTCTCGCTGGCGATGACCCAACCGCGCTCCAGGCGGCCCAGCACCAGCGGGCGGACGCCGTGCGGATCGCGGGCCGCGTAGAGGGTCGACTCGTCCATGAAGACGAAGCTGAACGCGCCACGCAGCTGCGGCAACACCTCCAGTGCGGCGGCCTCGACCGACAGATCCGGTCGGCTGGCCAGCAGCATCGTCACCAGGGAGGTGTCGTTCGTCGAACCGTCCGCGATGAGGCCGCGCTCGGCGACCTCCTTCTCCAGCTCGGCGGTGTTGACCAGGTTGCCGTTGTGAGCCAGCGCGATTGTCGTCCCGGAGGTGGTCGACCGGATCGTCGGCTGGGCGTTCTCCCAGTTCGACGCGCCGGTGGTGGAGTATCGGGCGTGCCCGATCGCCAGGTGACCGCGCAGGCTCGCCAGGGTGGGCTCGTCGAAGACCTGCGCCACCAGGCCAAGGTCCTTGTAGACCACCACGCCGGAGCCATCGCTCACCGCGATGCCCGCCGCCTCCTGGCCGCGGTGCTGTAGGGCGTAGAGGCCGAAGTAGGTCAGATTGGCAACCTCTTCGCCGGGGGCCCAGACGCCGAAGACGCCACAGGCATCCTGGGGGCCAGGTCGTTGGGGGTCAAGGTCGTGGCTCAGCCGGCCGTCGCCTCGGGGCACCTACCGCTCCCTCATGCTGGTCTGGACCGGCCGGGCGGGGATCACGGGCGGATCCACACTCCTCTGCCGGGACCACTGTCATCGCCTGACAGTGTACGCGAATCGACGTCAATACAGAAAGTCACGATTCCCCTGCTCACTGTCACGGTGAGTGGGACACCGGGACGACTAGAGGGGCAGATAGGCTGAGAGGTCCGCGCGATTGCCACTCATCTGGATGCGACCGTCGGTGACCGCCTCCGCCCAGCCGACCCTGCCGGTTGCCAGCTCCAACCAGGTATTTGGAGCCATCTCGACCACGTTTGGTGGGTTTCCTCTGGTGTGTCGAGGCCCCGGTACGCACTGGATGGCCCCGTATGGTGGGACGCGCACCTCCACCGAACGGCCGGGGGCGCGCTCCGCGAGGACGGCCAACAACCACCGGACCGCCTCTCGGAACACCGGCCGTTCGGGTGCACGCCCCTCGTCGAGCGCCGACAACGCGGCCGTAACGGCAGCGGACTTACTGTGCGGAGAGGACACGACGGGACGATACGACCCCCAGGCCAGACACGCGACGCTGGCCCTGGGTCGCGCTCATGCAGTCGGACAAGGCATAGTGGCCGACGGCGTATTCGTACCGTGATGATCCCCGGCCCGGCGCCCCGCCGGTCAGAGGGAAGTCAGCCCGGAAGGCGGTGGACGTGTCAACACACCGACGTGCCTGGAAGCAGCGGGCCGGTGTGGTCGTTGCGCTGGTTGCCGGCGCTCTGCTCGCCGTCCCCGCCACACCAGCCATGGCCGCTCCCAACGTGACAGATGTTTCGGCTTCGCCGAGCAGCGTCGAAGCCGGCAAGACCACGAAGATCAGCTACCGACTCGCCTTCGAAGACGGCGCAGGGCCCGCTGACATCAGCTTTAGCTCGAGCAGCTCGAAGCTGACCTGCGTTGACGGGTGCTCCCGTGGACGGGTGACATCGAGTGGGACCTTCGACGCCACCTTCAAGGCCGCGGATGATGCGGCCAACGGCAGCGCCACGGTCACCGTCAAGGCGACCGATTCCACCGGGGTTGTTAAGCAGAGCCAAGAGGGGTCGACCACTGTCACGTTAGTCGCCAAGGCAGCGCCGCCGCCGCAGAACCAGACTGTGCGGTCGGTCGCCGGCAAGGTGGTCGCGCAGGCGGACGGCAAGGCCGTGTCGAACGCTTTCGTGGTTCTCCAGGACACCGCCGGTCACCGCTACGACGCCACCAGCGACAGCAGCGGCAACTTCCGGTTCACCGGCACCAGCCAGAAGCCGATCGCGCCCGGCCGGATCGACCTGGGCGCGTCGTTCGACAACATCCAGGCGTTCAAGTCCGTGAACGCCAACGCCGGGCAGGCCATCACCGGGCAGCGGATCAGCCTCGCGATCAAGGTTGAGTCGACGCCCAGCGCCACCCCGTCCGCCACCCCCGAGGCAACTCCCACCGAGGAGGCGACCGAGGAGGGCACCGAGGAGGAGCCCACCGAGGAAGCCAGCCAGGACGCTCCGGCGAACGCCGCGAACACCGACGACGGCGGCGGTTTCGGCTCGTACATGATCATTTTGCTCGGTGGTCTTCTGGTCGCCGCCGGTGTCGGCACGATCGTGCTGCTCTGGATGAAGCGCAGGGAGAACGGCGACGACGACGACGCTGCGGCCGCTGCCGGCGGCGGAGGTGTGGTGCCGCCCTCGCGGGGCGGGTTCCGCGGTGCGGACGACCAGACCCGGGTGGTCGGCGGTCGTCCCGGCGGTGGACCGGACCCGACGATGGTCGGTGGCGCGGCGCTGAGCGAGGCCCCGACGATGATGCACCGCCCGGTGGTCGACGACGTTCCGCCGGACCCGTACGGCGCGCCTGCGCAGGCGTACGGCGGCGCGGGTCAGCAGGGCTGGGGCGGCGCCGGTTACGGCGACGAGCCGGCGCCCGGTGGGTACGGCGCCGGCGGCTACGGCAACGCGCCCGCTTCGGGTGGCGGCTACGGCGCTCCGGCCGGCCCGGAGGGCGGCTACGGCGCCGGTGCGGCCGGTGACGGTTACGGTGCCGCGCCCGGTGCCGGCTACGGCAACGCGCCAGCCTCCGGTGCTGGCTACGGCAACGCGCCAGCCTCCGGTGCTGGCTACGGCAACGCGCCAGCCTCCGGTGCTGGCTACGGCAACGCGCCAGCCTCCGGTGCTGGCTACGGCAACGCTCCGGCCTCCGGCGGCGGCTACGGCAGTCGTGACTACGACGCCCCGGGCGGCACCGCCGCCTACCCGCCGGCTCCCGCTGGCGGAGCGGCCTATGGCGAGCGGTTCGACGAGCCGACCGGCCGGTACACCGGCGACACGCAGTACCCGGCCCCGGCGGACCCATACGCCACAGGCGTCTACCAGCCGGAGCAGGGGCAGGGGTACGGCCAGCCCGATCCCGCCCCGTACGGCGGTCGCGCTGCCGAGCCGACCGCGGGGTACGGCGCTCCGGAGGCTGGCGGGTACGACCAGGGCGGCTACGGTCAACCGGCCGGCGGATACGACCAGGGCGGCAACTACGGCGGCCAGGAGCCTCCGCCGCAGCGCGGTGGTGGCTACGACGACCGGGGCTACGACCAGGGCGGCTACGGCCAGCCCGCCGGGGGATACGACCAGGGCGGCAACTACGGCGGCCAGGAGCCTCCGCCGCAGCGCGGTGGTGGCTACGACGACCGGGGCTACGACCAGCCCGGCTACGGCCAGCCCGCCGCAGGGCGGAACCGACCGGACACCCCGCCACCGACCGAGCGCGGCGGTCGCCGCCTCGACTGGCTGGACGACTGACCCCCACCACAGCACATGGAAACGGCCACCCGGATCTCCGGGTGGCCGTTTCGCTGCAAGACCAACTCGGGTTTCAGGAAGTCGGGCCAACCCGCAGACCTGGACACCCCGACTTCCTGAAAGCCGAGTTGATCACCGGGGGTCGGCCGCAACGCGGGCGGCCGACACGGCCAAGTGGCCCGGCGCGGGCAGGCGCGGGCCGGCGCGGTCAGGCGGCGGAGAAGACGCCCTGATGGAGCACCGGCACGACGTCCGACACGCCGATCCGGACGGCGACGTCCACGTCCGCGGCGAAGCCGCTCTCGGTCAACTCCCGCCCGGAGACGCTGCCGCGCACGGCGGCGGGCACATCCGGGGTACTCGCCAGCGCGGCGAGCGCCATGGCCGCCTCCACCGAGAGCCCACCCGGCACGCCGGAGAGGGCGTCCAGCACCGAGGCGGCACCGAGCTGGTCCTCCACCGAGGGGCGCAGCGACCCGTCCGGCCACCGCTCCCCCGAGGCGATCACGCCGATCGGGGCGTTCACCGTTCCGTACCCCTGGCGGCGCAGCCAACGCCCGACGGCGCGTGCGTTGCGCAGGCACCCCGCGACCACCGGCAGGCCGGTGGCGCTGGCGGCGGCGCTGATGGCGGAGCCGTTCGGGGAGGGCAGCACGAGGTCCGCCACCACGGGTGCGCTGCTCAGCGCGGCGGGCGAGAGCGACCACGGATGTTCCGCTGTCGTCTGCCGCCGCCCGACAGCAGCTGTCGCGCCGACCCGGACGGCGTACTCGGCGGCCTGCTCACCCCAGGGGAACGGGTGCACCCGCATGCCCCGGGCGACCGCCACCTCCACGGCGGTGGTGAACGAGAGGACGTCCACCACCACCAGCGCCGCGCAGACCCGACCGAGCTCGGCCGCCCCGGTCAGCCCCCAGTCGAACCGGGCGCCGGAACCGGGTTGGCCGTAGACAGCGGCCGTCAACGCCTCAGCGCTCGTCAGGCGACGGCTCGGTGACACCGGGGTCGGACTCGGACGCCCCGCCGGGCTGCTCCGACCCGATCGGCTCGACCGCGCCGGTCTCCGGCGAAGGGCCCGAAGAGGCGATCGGCTCGGAGACCACCTCGGCCGCATCCAGCGGCTCAGCCGGCGCGACCGGCAGCGGGACGGCCTCGACCGCACCCGCCACACCGGCGGCCGGCGCGGGCACCTCGACAGCCGCCGAGCCCCCGAAGAGGCGCGGCAACGTCTCGGTGTGCGCGGTGCGCAGCTCGTCCAGGCCGATCCGGAACTGGCCGTGCACCTCGAGCGCACCGCCGGACGGGTCGGTGACACCGATCAGCTCGAACGGCACGCCCCGCTCGGCGCAGAGCGCCGCGAACGCCTTGTCGTGGCCGCGCGGTACCGAGACCAGCGCCCGCGTGGCGGACTCGCTGAACAGGTAGACGAACGGCATCGAGCCCTCGGCGAACTGCTCCGGCACCGCGACCCGGGCACCGACCCCGCGACGCAGGCAGGACTCGATCAGGCTCTGGGCGAGGCCACCGTCGGAGAGGTCGTGCGCGGAGGCCAGGTGACCGACGCGGGCAGCCTCGGCCAGCAACTCGGCGAGCGCCTTCTCCCGCCCGAGCTCGACCTGCGGCGGGATGCCGCCGAGGTGCTCGTGCGTCACCCAGGCCCACTCCGAGCCGGACAGCTCCACGTTCGTCTCGCCGAGCAGGTAGAGCTGGTCGTGGTCGCCACCGGCGCGCGGCACGAAGCCCATCGGCACCCGGTCGGCGACGTTGTCCAGCACGCCCAGCACGCCGACCACCGGGGTCGGGTGGATGGCGGCCGCGCCGGTCTGGTTGTAGAAGCTGACGTTGCCGCCGGTCACCGGGATGCCCAGCTCCAGGCAGCCGTCCGCCAGGCCACGCACGGCCTCGGCGAACTGCCACATCACGCCCGGGTCCTCCGGCGAGCCGAAGTTGAGGCAGTTGGTCACGGCGATCGGCTTCGCGCCGGTCACCGCCACGTTCCGGTACGCCTCGGCCAGGGCCAGCTTGGTGCCGTTGTACGGGTCCAGTCGGGCGTACCGGCCGTTGCCGTCCAACGACAGCGCCACGCCGAGACCGGTCCGCTCGTCGATCCGGATCACGCCGCCGTCCTCCGGCTGGGCGAGCACTGTGTTGCCCAGCACGTAGCGGTCGTACTGCTCGGTGACCCAGGTCTTGTCGGCCAGGTTCGGCGACGCGATCATGCGCAGCACGGTCTCCCGCAGCGCCTCCGGGTCGGCCGGGCGGGGCAGCGTCTCGGCCCGGTCGGCCTGGAGCAGGATCAGGTCGGCCGGCTCGCGCATCGGCCGGGCGTAGACCGGGCCGTCGTCGACGAGCGAACCCGGCGGCACGTCGACGACCAGGTGGTCCTGCCAGGTGATCGCCAGTCGACCGGGGCGGCCGTCCGGCTCCGGTGCGGTGACCTCACCGATCGCGGTGGCGAGGACGCCCCACTTCTCGCAGGTCTTGAGCACCGCGTCGAGCTTGTCCGGCTCGACGACCAGCAGCATCCGCTCCTGGGACTCGCTGGCCAGGATCTCGTGCGGCTCCATCGAGGGCTCGCGCAGCGGCACCCGCTCCAGCCACACCCGCATGCCGGTGCCGGCAGCGGCGGCGGTCTCGGTGAGCGCGCAGGTCAGACCGGCGCCGCCGAGGTCCTGGATGCCGACGACCAGCTGACCGTCGTACAGCTCGAGGCACGCCTCGATCAGCAGCTTCTCGGTGAACGGGTCACCGACCTGCACGGCGGGGCGGCGTGCTTCGCTGCCCTCGTCGAAGGTGGCGCTGGCCAGCACCGAGACGCCGCCGATGCCGTCCCGGCCGGTCTTGGCGCCCATCAGCACGACAACGTTGCCCGGGCCGGCGGCGGCCTTGTTCTGCAGCCGGCTGACCGGCAGCACGCCCAGGCAGAGCGCGTTGAGCAGCGGGTTGCCCTGGTAGGAGGGGTCGAAGACCAGCTCGCCACCGATGTTGGGCAGGCCCAGGCAGTTGCCGTAGCCGCCGACACCGGCGACCACGCCGGTGAGCACTCGGGCGGTGTCCGGGTGGTCCGCGGCACCGAAGCGCAGCGGGTCCATCACCGCGACCGGGCGGGCACCCATGGCCAGGATGTCCCGGACGATGCCACCGACGCCGGTCGCCGCGCCCTGGTACGGCTCGACGAAGCTCGGGTGGTTGTGCGACTCGACCTTGAAGGTCACGGCCAGCTCGTCGGAGACCTGCACCACACCGGCGTTCTCACCGATGCCGGCGAGCATCCGGTCGCTGTGCGGGGCCTTCTCACCGAACTGGCGCAGGTGCACCTTGCTCGACTTGTAGGAGCAGTGCTCACTCCACATGATCGAATACATCGCCAGCTCGGACTGCGTGGGCCGACGGTCCAGGATCTGCCGGATCCGGTCGTACTCGTCGTCGCGCAGGCCCAGCTCGGTGTACGGCTGAAGTTCCCCCGGGGTGCCACCGGCGCGCGGCACGGTGTCCACGCCCTCGGTCCAGACGGCGGCGGTCGGCTGGGCGGGAGCGGTCGCCGACGCGACCGGCTGCGCCGGGCTCGGCTCGGCCGGCTGCGCCGGGGCGGAGTACGCCTCCGGTGTGTCCCGTACCGGGTCCGGATGGGTGGTCATGACCTCTCCTCGCTGCGCTCGTGCCCGCCAGACCGGCGGTTGAGCTGACCGATGATCATGCCGGTGCCCCGACCAGGTGCTTGAGGACCGACGTGAAGAAGCCGAGGCCGTCCAGCGAAGGGCCGGTGAGCGCCTCCACCGCGTGCTCGGGGTGCGGCATGATGCCGACCACGTTGCCGGCGGCGTTGGTGATCGCGGCAATGTCGCGCTGGGACCCGTTGGGGTTGCCGCCGACGTAGCGGGCGACCACCCGACCCTCGGCTTCGAGCTGGTCCAGCGTCGCGGTGTCCGCGACGTAGCAGCCCTCACCGTTCTTGACCGGGATGAGCACCTCCTGGCCGGGCTGGAACGCGTTGGTCCACGCCGTCCCGACCGACTCGATGCGCAGGACCTGGTCCCGGTTGCGGAAGTGCAGGTGCTGGTTGCGGGTGAGCGCGCCGGGCAGCAGGTGCGCCTCGCACAGGATCTGGAAGCCGTTGCAGATGCCGAGCACCGGCAGGCCAGCCTGGGCGGCGTCCACGATCGTCTCCATCACCGGGGCGAACCGGGCGATGGCACCGCACCGCAGGTAGTCACCGTAGGAGAACCCGCCGGGCAGGACGACCGCGTCGACGCCGTGCAGCTCAGGGTCACCGTGCCAGAGCCGGACCGGCTCAGCGCCGGCGATCCGGACGGCTCGGGCCGCGTCCCCGTCGTCGAGGGAGCCGGGGAAGGTGACCACACCGACCCGGGCGGTCACGAGCGGGCGTCCGCGGTCTCGTCGGCCTCGACCAGTCGGACGGTGAAGTCCTCGATGACCGGGTTGGCGAGCAGTTTGTCGGCAATCTCCCGAGCGCGGTCCAGGTCCGGTTCACCGGCGAACTCGATCTCGATCCGCCTGCCGATCCGAACCGAGGCGACGTCACCGACGCCGAGCCGGGGTAGCGCGTTTGCGACGGCCTGGCCCTGCGGATCGAGGATCTCGGGCTTGAGCATGACGTCGACGACGACGCGAGGCACTGGGCACTCCTGACTGTGTACGCAGTTGGGTGCCGACCCACAACGGGCGAGCGCAGCCAGCGTACCTGGCAGATATCGCCGCGGACGCACGGGCCGGGTGCAGTTCAGGCAGTGATCGACATTACCGGCGCTCAGTGTGACCCGTCAGGCGCTACAGGTGGCCTCAGCAGGACATACACGGCGCAGCGGGTGGCCGAATCGTTACATTGGCAAACCTCGATCAAATCCTTGATAACGATCGCGGCGAGCCCTACTGTACATCGACGTAAGTCGATTCAAGCGCTCGCGGGAATCCCCCGCTGCCGCCCCAGCCGCACCCGGCGACCCCGGGTCCGCCCCGTCCAAGGAGTCCACCCGATGCGCATCCGCCCCCTGCTCGCCGTACTCAGCACCGCGCTGGTCGGCGCCCTCGGCGTCACGTCCGCCGCGTCCGCCGCCCCGGCCGGCCCGCAACCCATCATCGGTGGCGGCACCGTCTCGTCCGCCCCCTGGGCCGCCGCGGTGCTCAGCAACGGCTCGTTCACCTGCTCCGGCAGCGTCATCGCCGCACAGTGGGTGCTCACCGCCCGGCACTGCATCAACGGCACCATGTCGGTGCGCGTCGGAAGCGTGAACCGCACCTCCGGCGGGGTCACCCGCACGGTCAGCGCCACCTACACCCGCAACGACCTCGCGCTCATGCGGCTCTCCAGCACCGTCAGCACCTCCGCGGTGAGCCTGGCCAGCAGCAACCCGCCGATCAACTCGACGAACTCGATCTACGGCTGGGGCATGACCTGCTACAGCGGCTGCTCGGCGTCCACCGTACTGAAGACCGCCACCGTCCGGGTGACCAGCAACAGCGCCACCGACGCGTACGGCGGCCAGGCGATCCGCACCACCCGGATCAACGGCAACGCCTGGCGCGGTGACTCCGGCGGCCCGCAGTTCTACAACGGTCAGCAGGTCGGCGTCGCCTCCACCGCCGACGGGTCGACCATCCAGAACTACGGCAGCGTTGCGTACAACCGGGCCTGGATCACCTCGGTGGCCGGTGTCTGACGGTTAGCGCCCGGCTCGGCGCGGATGGTCGGCCAAGTGCCGGCCGTCCGCGCCGCGTCGTTTTGCAGCATCCGATCAGGTGAACAATGCGCACGATCGGGTCGCGCCACTCCTGACAGCATCGGAAACGTGCTGGTCGTGACGACAGAGCAACTGCCCGGCTACGAGATCCGCCAGATTCTCGGTGAGGTGGTGTCATCGATGGCCAGGACGCGCAACCCGTACCGCGAGGGTGTCAAGAACCTGCGGGGTGGCGCGTACGACCCGATGGCCCCGGACAACCTGACCCGGTGGCGCACCGACTCGGTGGCCCGCCTCGGCGAGGAAGCCCTGCGGCTCGGCGCGAACGCGGTGATCGGCATGCGGTTCGACAGCCGGGACTGCGGCGAGATGTGGATGGAGATCTGCGCGTACGGGACGGCCGTGGTCGCCGTACCCAACGCTCCCAAGGTCATGCCGGCCGACCAGCCGGCGGTCGCCGCGGAGACCGCGGAGGTCGCAGGCATCACGGAGTCGCCCGGCGGCATCGCCGAACCGGCCAGCGCCCCCAACCTGAGAACCGCCGCCGAAACCCCAACGGGCGAGTGACCCACCCGGTTGATCATGAAGTTATTGCCCTGCGCGACGGCGTGTCGAGACAATAACTTCATGATCAACGCGCAGGTGGGGGGTGGGGGTGAGGGCTAGAGGATGGGGGGTGGGCTGTAGGTGGCCGCGTTTGGGTGGGTTTCGACCACCTTGGTGATGCGGCGGGTTACCGCTGCCACCTGGGCTTGGGCAGCGCCTACGAAGGCGTTGCGGTCGGCGACCAGGGTGTCGATGTCGGCGCGGGACAGGCCCAGTCGGCTGTCCTCCGCCAGGCGGTCGAAGAGGTCGTTCTCCGGTGCGCCCTTCTCGCGCATCGCCAGGGCCACCGCCACCGCATGCTCCTTGATCACCTCGTGGGCGACCTCCCGACCGACGCCCCGACGGACCGCCGCGACCAGGATCTTCGTGGTGGCCAGGAACGGCAGGAAGCGCTCCAGCTCCCGGTTGATCACCGCCGGGTACGCGCCGAACTCGTCGAGCACTGTGAGGAACGTCTGGAACAACCCGTCGGCGGCGAAGAACGCGTCCGGCAGTGCCACCCGGCGGACCACCGAGCAGGACACGTCCCCCTCGTTCCACTGGTCACCGGCCAGCTCGCCGACCATCGACAGGTACCCCCGGATGATCACGGCGAAGCCGTTCACCCGCTCCGACGAGCGGGTGTTCATCTTGTGCGGCATCGCGCTGGAACCGACCTGGCCCGGCTTGAAGCCCTCGGTCGCCAACTCCTGGCCGACCATCAACCGGATCGTGGTGGCCAGCGACGACGGCGCGGCGGCGGTCTGGGCCAGCGCGGCCAGCACGTCGAAGTCGAGCGAGCGCGGGTAGACCTGCCCGACGCTGTCCAGCACCCGGGAGAAGCCCAGGTGCTCGGCGACCCGCCGCTCCAGCTCGGCCACCTTGTCGGCGTCGCCGTCGAAGAGGTCGAGCTGGTCGGCGGCGGTGCCGACCGGTCCCTTGATCCCCCGCAGCGGGTAGCGCGCGATCAGCTCCTCCAACCGCTCGTACGCGATCAGCAACTCCTCCGCCGCCGACGCGAAGCGCTTGCCCAGCGTGGTGGCCTGCGCTGCCACGTTGTGCGAACGGCCGGTGATGACCAGCTCGGAGTGCTCGTACGCCAGGAAGGCGAGCCGGGCCAGGGTGGCCACCACCCGGTCGCGGATCAGCTCCAGCGAGGCGCGCACCTGGAGCTGCTCGACGTTCTCGGTGAGGTCCCGGGAGGTCATCCCCTTGTGCACGTGCTCGTGCCCGGCGAGCGCGCTGAACTCCTCGATCCGGGCCTTCACGTCGTGCCGGGTGACCCGCTCCCGTTCGGCGATCGAGGCGAGGTCGACCTGGTCGAGCACCCGCTCGTACGCCTCGACCACTCCGTCCGGCACCGGCACGCCCAGGTCGCGTTGGGCGCGGAGCACGGCGAGCCAGAGCCGCCGCTCCATCCGGACCTTCTCCTCGGGGGACCAGAGGGCTACCAGTTCGGGCGAGGCGTACCGGTTGGCCAGCACGTTGGGGATCGTCGTCACGTGCCTCATTCTCTCCTACCCGGCGGCCCGCCCAGCCAGGAGGCCAGGACGGGTGCCGGTGGGACACCTTGGCCGTTTTGTCGCCCGGGGTGGTGCGCTACCAGCCGGTATCGGATCATGGCTCCGTCTGATCTCCGGCGAAGCCGAATCCACCTTCTCGACAGAGGGCATGCATGCGTAGAAGATCCCTCGCCGGCCTCACCGCGATCGCGGTGACCGGCGGCACCCTGCTGGCCACCGGCACACCCGCCCAGGCCGCCGAACCCACGACCCTCTATGTCAAGAAGGCCGCCGCCAACTGCTCCGACCAGGGGCCAGGCTCCGCGACGGAGCCGTTCTGCACGATCGGCGCCGCCACTGCAGTGGTCACCGCCGGTCAGGACGTCCGGGTATATGACGGGGACTATGCCGAGCGTGTCACCTTCACCCGCTCCGGCACCCCCGACGCCCCGATCGGCTTCATCGCCAACGGCAGTGCGGTCCGGCTCGTCGGGCCGACCGCGGGCCTGGTCATCGACGGCCAGCACGACATCGGCCTCCAGGATTTCAAGGTCAATGGGACGCTCGACCTGCCCGTCCTGGACATCCGCAACTCCTCGAACATCGAGGTCGCGGGTGGCCTCTACACGATGGCCAGCGCCGCAACGGCCCCCGTCGTGCGGGTCACCGGAGTGACGGTGGCCAGTCTGCGGGACATCTTTGGCACCGCGACGGCGCTCACAAACGGAATCACAGTGGACGCCACGTCCACCGACGTGACAGTGGAACGCGCGACAGTGGCCACTGGATCGCAGTACGACAGCGCCGACCACAGCTCGGGCATCCGGGTCGAGGGAACTCGCAACAGCGTCCTCGACAGCGTCGTCGGCGGATTCACCGGCGCCGCCATCGAGGTCGGACCGGGCGCCTCCGGCACCGTGCTGGCCAACAACGACATCAGGGGCGGGGCCGGTCACGGCATCCACAATCGCGGGGCCGCCAACACGGCCATCACCAACAACTCCATCGCGGGCCGCTGCGTCGACGGCGTCCGGGTCGACGGAGCATCCTCCGGTGTCTCCGTGCAGAACAACACGTTCAACAGCAACGGTCAGTCCGGCCAGAGCTTCTGCGACCCACAGGCCACCGGCGGGGTCGAGATCGGCGTCTACGACCAGTCCCTGACCAGCACCGTGGTCGACTACAACAACACGTACCCCAGCGCCTCCCCGTCCTTGACGAACTACTCCTGGAACGGGGCCGTCATGGGCCTGGCCCAGTTCCGCACCGCGTCCGGCCAGGCCGCGCACGACCGGGACACGGCGAACGCCAGGGACCGGATCGACTCGGCGAACTCGGCGGCACCGGGCTTCCCGGACCGCGACAGCCAGGACCAGTCGCGCCGTGACGACCCGGCCGTGACGAACACCGGCGCGGGCCCGATCACGTACGCCGACCGGGGCATCATCGAGACCGTCAAGTCCCCGACCGCGTCATTCGACGTCTCGTTGGACCTGGGCGCGAGCTCTGCCACAGTGGACGCCTCCTCCTCCACGCCGGGCTTCGTCCCGATCAGGGAGTACGTGTTCAACTTCGGCGACGGCACCAATGTCACCCAGGTCTCCCCGACCGCCACGCACAGGTACGCCACCCCGGGCACGTACGACGTCACCGTCACCGCCCGGGGCAGCGACGACCTGCAGGGCAGCAGCACCGAGAAGGTCAGCGTGCTGCGGCGGACGGCGACCGTGGGCCTGCTCGCGTTGTCCAACCGTCGCTACGTGGCCACCGCCGCGCCGATTCTCCTGCCGAACCAGGTCGGGTTGACCGCCGCCGCGCAGTACGACCTGGCGGACGCCGGCAACGGCCAGGTGGCCCTCGTCGCGCGGGCCAACGGCCGCTATGTCACGCAGTTGGCCAACGAGTCCCTGAACGCCGCGGGCCAGGCGGTCGGCACTCCGGAGAAGTTCACTGTCGTCCGCAACAGTGACGGCACCGTCAGCCTCAAGGCGAGCAACAACCTGTATGTCACCGCCGACCCCGGCGGCGCCATCTCAATGAGCGCCAGCCGGTCCACCATCAGTGCCTGGGAGAAGTTCGCCCAGGTTCCGGTCGCCGATGCGAACAGGTCGCTGAAGGCCAGCGTGAACGGCCGTTTCGTGATGGCTGACGCTGCCGGGGTGAAGCCGCTGATCGCGAGTCAGACGAGCGCCAGCACCTGGGAGCGGTTCGACATCGCCGACCTCGGCAGCGGTCAGGTCGCCCTCTTCGCCCGCGCGAACAGCCGCTTCGTGTCCGCCGATGGCGCAGGCTCCAAGCCGTTGATCGCGAACGGGCCGGCCATCAGCACCTGGGAACGGTTCACCATCGTCCGCAACAGCGACGGCACTGTCAGCTTCAAGGCCGGCATCAACAACAAGTACGTCAGCGCCGACGGCGCAGGTTCCAAGCCACTGATCGCCAACGGCCCAGCCATCAGCACCTGGGAGAAGTTCACCCTCGGCTGAGCCCAACCGCACGACCGACGCCCGCCGGGACCCTCGGGTCCGGCGGGCGTCGCCGTGCCGGGGTTCGATCAGCGCAGCTCGTAGACGGTGACGCTGCCGGAGACGAGGCGTACCTGCGCCAGCCCGGCCAGCGCGGGCGACACCGCACCGGCCCGCGTGTCGGCGAACAGCCAACGGACCCGGTAGTCGGCGCGCAGCCGGTCCAGGTCGGCGGCCACGGGTGCCCGGAACACCCGCTCGTTCAACGCGAAGCGGGCCGGATCCGGCGGATCCTGCCGTACGTAGCCGAGACCCCGCCGACCGTTGGCGGCAAGGGCGGCATCTGTGTAACCCCAGCTCTCCACCACGGTCCGGTGCCCACCCAGTCCGGTCACCCAGTAGGCGCGGGCGTCGCAGTGCACTGTGGTCGGCACCGGTCGGCAGTGCACGTTTGTGGCCACCACGTCGTCGTCCGCGGCGTGCTCGTCCAACCACAGTGCGGCCCGCATCTCCGCTGCCGTCACGGTGGACGGCTGCGTCACCGACGCGGGCAGCCCTGGTGCGACCTGCACGTACCGGACAGCGCCGTCGACGCCCCGGGCGACGCTCGCGCCCAACAGCGCCGCCGTGACGCCGGCCAACGCCACGGCCGCGAGCCGCCGCCGCCCGCCACCGTCCCGGCGACCCAGCAGAGCACGGACGCCGACCGCGATGAGCGCCGCCACCAGGAGAAGGATCGCGAGCCGCAGGTACGACAGGCCGAGGACGCCCATCCAACCGGTCATGGTCGCGGCCGGCCGGGGCATCTTGGGAACAAGAAGGTACGACGCCACGCCGAGCACTGCGGCGGACACCGCCACCTGCCAGGACGGCCGGACGAGAGTCAGCAGCCACACGGTCAGCACAGCGCCGAACGGAAGCACGTCCAGCCAGAAGTAGACCTGGCTCAGCGACGGATGATGCAGTGTCCAGATGCCGCCCGCGCCGGCGAGCACCGCGCCCGACAGCAGCCAGGGTGCCGGATCGGTACGGCGCGGCCCGGCGAGGACCAGCATGCCGATCAGCCGGGGCAACTGCACGAGCAGCCACCACCCGAGCAGGACGAATGTCAGCAGCCATCCGGACGCGCCCGCCCTGCCCAGACCGAACGGCAGCAGCCCACCGCCGCGCACCCCGTCGCCCGCGCCGATGGTCTCCCGGTACTGCGGCATCGCGTGCAGGAAGGCGAACGCCTGAGGGGTCAGGGTGCCCGCTCCGCCTCCGGCGAAGAGGAGGTAGCCGACGCCCATCGGCACGACGAGGCAGAGCAGGGTCGCGAGCGCCGGCCAGGGCACTCGCCGTCGCTGCTGCCACCAGGTGGCGACGACGGCCACGCCGACGCCAGCGATCAGCGGCGGCAGTGCGCTGGACTTGGAGCCGGCGCAGGCCAGCCCGAGTGCCGGCAGCAGCGCCCAGGCCACACCCAGCGGTCGACCGCGTACGGCGTCGACGCAGATGCCGGCGAGCAGTACCAGCAGGGGTAGGACGTACGTCTGCGACGGGCTGGAGAAGGAGAGAGCGAAGGCGCCGTCCGCGATGGCCGAGTTGACCGCCACCGGCATACCAAGGCCAGCCGCCGCACCCGCCACCGGGCCCGCCCACCAGCGGCCGGTCAGGTCCCGGGCCAGGCCGGCGGTGACCAGCACGGCGACGATGGCAACCGGTGCCAACCACAGCCGTAGCAGGACCGTCGCGGGTGGAATGCCGGTGATCATGCTGCCGGCAGCCATGTGCGCGTCGGACAGGTAGTGGTAGCGCAGGGGCTCACCGGCCATCTGCGGCAGTTGGAAGGGCAGGTCCCGGGTCAGCTCCTGGACCAGCGACAGGTGGTAGAGCAAATCCTGGTAGTAGCTGTGGTTCACCGGCGGCAGCGGGACCAGGCGCCACTGCGCGACGGCCCACAGCAACACCAGCAGCAGCACCGCGACGACAGACCAGTGCCAGGCGAGCGGGAGCGGCCGGCGAACCCCGACCCGCCAGTGCCGACGCAGCCGGGGAACGACCACGAAGGCCAGCACCAGGGGCACCGGCCACCACCGCAGCAGGTGCTGCTGACCGGTGGCCGCGGCGGCGACCCAGGCACCGAGTTCCAGGAGCAGGCCGGTGGCCGCGCCGTAGCCCAGGTCCTCCGGCAGGTTGCCACGGCCACCGCGTACGGCCCGGTGCACCAACGTGCCGGGTAGCACCAGGGCCAACGACCAGTACGCCACGTAGCGGAGCACGTCGGCGGCGGGCACGTCGGTGTACCACCAGGTGGCCGGCAACGCGGCGAGAAGCACCAACCACGGCAGGGCCGCGACCACAGCGGATCCGAGCGCCCGGTCGGACCGTCGGTCTGGTTGTGGCGCGGATGCCGGGGCAGGCCGTTCCATCAGCCCGAGTGAGTCAGCCACGGGCGCTGCCCGCCTGTGCGGCGGGAAACGGGGAGGTCAGGTCGGTGTCCGCCGAGTCGGCCCCGACGTGGTACGTCGGTCGACCCTGCACTGTCGCGTAGATCCGCCCGACGTACTCGCCGAGCAGGCCGAGGCAGACCAGCTGCACGCCGCCGAGGAGCAGGACCGCGACGAATGTCGACGTCCAGCCCGGGATGGTCAGACCACGCAGGTAGGCCACGACGCCGAACCCGATGAGGCCGAGACAGGCCAGGAAGCTGACCGCGCCGAGCCAGGTGGCGAGACGCAGCGGCGCCGCGGAGAAGTTGGCGATGCTGTCCCAGGCGAGCGCGATCATCCGGGGAAGTGGATATTTCGTCTCGCCCGCCGCCCGAACGTCCCGGGTGTAGCGCACCTCGGCACCGGCGAAGCCGAGCGCGGGCACCAGCAGCCGGTAGACCGGGGTGCGTTCGGGGAGCTGACGCAGTGTCTCGATGACTTCCCGGCTGACCAGCCGGAAGTCGCCGGCCTGGGCGGGCACCTCGGCGCCGACGAGCCGGCGCATCAACCGGTAGTAGAGCTGCGCGGTGCGCCGTTTGAACACGGTGTCCGAGCTGCGGTCGGCTCGTACCCCGTACACCACGTCGACGCCCTGATCACGAGCCACCCGCAGCATCTCGGCGACCGTCTCCGGCGGGTCCTGGAGGTCGGCGTCCAGGCTGACCACCCACTGCCCGCGGGCGCGGTACAGCCCGGCGGTCAATGCCGCCTGGTGTCCACTGTTGCGGCGCAACTGGACCAGGCGCAGTTGCGGCCAGTTCCGCGCATGGGTGAAGAGCACAGTGACGGTGTCGTCCCGGCTGCCGTCGTCGACGGCCACCACCTCGTAGTCGACGCTGAGCGCGTCGAGCGCCGGACGCAGCCGGGCGATCAGGGCCGGGATGACCGCGGCCTCGTTGTACATCGGAATGACGACAGACAGCACCAACACTTACCGGCCCCGTTCCGGACGCAGGTGGCATCGAACGCACCTCGTTCGGGGGTGCGGCGCTCACCGTTACCCGGCAACCTCACGGGCGGTCAGCCACCCGTTGAACAAGACGTGAACGTCTACCTGCCGGCCGCTTCGGTCCGCTGCGACCAGGACGGTCACCAGGCGGGTGGCCGTTTTGTCACCCGGGTCAGCGCCTCGCCTGTCGATCATGCAAGATCAGCTTTATCTGACTCCCGGCGTCGCCGGTTCCTCCTCATCTCCGAGGCCAGCATGCGTAAATCCTTCTTCGCCGGTTTCGTTACCGTCGTACTGACCGGCGGCGCTCTGGTGGGCACAACGCTGCCTGCCCAGGCGGACGCTCCGACGACGCTCTACGTCCGGCAGAACCCCGCCACCAAATGTTCCGACCAGTTCCCGGGCACGTTGGCGCAGCCGTTCTGCACCATCGGCGCCGCGGCCGCGGTGGTCACGGCCAGCCAGTCGGTGGACGTCGGCGGCGGCAACTACCGGGAGCGCGTCACGATCCGCACGTCCGGCACGCCTGAGCAGCCGGTCACCTTCTTCGCCAGTTCCGGGGCGACCCTGATCGGCACGACGGCCGGCTTCGTGATCGACGGCCAGCACGATGTCGTACTCCGGAATTTCCGCAGCATCGGGGCGACCAGCGTGCCCGGCCTCGACCTGCGCGACTCCTCGCGGATCACGGTTCAGGTCGGCACCTTCGCGATGGACACCTCCGCGACCGCGCCCGCGGTCCGGCTGGCCGGCGTCACCGGGTCGACGCTGAGGCAGATCAGCACCGGCGGGGTGGCCCCGACCGGCGGGGTCACCATCGACGCCGCGAGCAGCGACGTGCTCCTCAAATCGGTGAACCTGTCGAACAACAGCGTGTACCAGGCACCCGCTGGCAGCGTCGGCGTTCGGGTCGACGGGTCGAGAGTCAGCATCCTCGACAGTACGATCGGCGGCTTCACCGGCGCGGCAGTCGCCATCGGGGCGGGCGCGGTCAACACGGTCGTGACCAACAACCTCATCAACGGCGGAGTTGGCCACGGGGTGCACAACAGCGGTGGCACCGGCACGGCGATCACCAACAACACCATCAAGGATCGCTGCCGCGACGGGATCCGGGTCGACGGAGCTTCGTCAGGCGTTTCCGTGCAGAACAACGTGCTGATCACGAACGGCCGCTTCAACCAGGGCTACTGCGACCCGGCGTTCCCCGACGGGGTCGAGATCGGCGTGTACGGCGGGGCCGTCGGGAAGACGGTCGTCGACTACAACAACGCCCACCACTACTACAACGACTCGCCGGTGATCTACGCCTGGAACACCCCGATGGGTCTCGCCGCGTTCCGGGCGGCGTCCCGCCAGGCCGCGCACGACCGCGAGACGGGCCAGACCCGGGACAACATCGACTCGGCGAACTCGGCGGCCCCCGGTTACCCGACCCTCGACCGCGCCGGCTCGCCGCGCGTCGACGACCTGACCGTGCCGAACACCGGTGCCGGCCCGGCCACCTACGCCGACCGTGGCGCCGTGGAGGTCGTCCGAAGCCCGGTGGTGTTGTTCGACGTCGCACTGAATCTCCAGGCGCGCTCGGTGACAGTGGACGCGTCCGCCTCCACTCCCGGCTTCAACCCGATCGCGTCCTACGAGTTCTCGTTCGGCGACGACAGCACGGTTACCCAGTCCAGCCCGATCGCCTCGCACAAGTACGCCAACCCGGGCAGCTACTTGCTCAACATCACGGTCACTGGCACCGACGGTCGGTCGACGACTCGCCATACTCAGATCAGCGTGCTGCGGCCGACCGGGACTGTTGGTTTGCGCGCCCTGTCCAACCGCCGCTACGTGAGCTACGAGACCGGTTCCGGGCTTCGACCGAGCCAGGCCGAGCCGAGCACCACTGCGCAGTTCGACATGGCGGACGCCGGCAACGGCAAGGTCGCCCTCTTCTCCCGGGCGGTCGGGCGCTACGTCGCCATCTCCCAGTTCGGCCTCGGCACGTTGACCGCGGACAGCATCCTCGTGGACGTACACGAGGTGTTCACGCTGGTGCGCAACGGCGACGGCACCATCAGCCTCCAGGCCCCCATCACCAGCCAGTACGTGACCGCCGACCCCAGCGGCGCCGTCGCGATGAGCGCCAGCCGGCCCACCATCGGCACCTGGGAGAAGTTCCTCCAGGTCGTCGTACCGGACGCGAACCGGTCCCTGAAGGCCCGGGTCAACGGTCGCTTCGTCAGCGCCGACGGCGCGGGGGCCAAGCCGTTGATCGCCTCCGCTCCCGCGGCCAGCCTCTGGGAGCGGTTCGACGTGGTGGATCTCGGCAACGGCCAGGTCGGCCTCCTCGCCCGCGTCAACAACCGCTTCGTGTCCGCCGACGGCGCGGGCGCCAAGCCGCTGATCGCAAACGGCCCAACGGCCAGCACCTGGGAACGGTTCACCATCGTCCGCAACAGCGACGGCACTGTCAGCTTCAAGGCCGGCATCAACAACAAGTACGTCAGCGCCGACGGCGCGGGCAGCAAGCCACTGATCGCCAACGGCCCCGCCATCAGCACCTGGGAGAAATTCACCCTCGGCTAAGCCAACCCACACGACCGACGCCCGCCGGGACCCTCGGGTCCGGCGGGCGTCGCCGTGCAGGGTTCAGTCAGCGTTCCAGGATGGCGGTCACGCCCTGACCACCGGCGGCGCAGATGGAGATCAGCCCGCGTCCGCTGCCCCGCTCGGCCAGCAGCTTGGCCAGTGTCGCCACGATCCGCCCACCGGTGGCCGCGAACGGATGCCCGGCGGCCAGCGACGAGCCGTTGACGTTGAGCCGGTCGGTGTCGATCGCGCCCAGCGGTGCGTCCAGGCCGAGCCGGTCCTTGCCGAACTCCGGTGACTCCCAGGCGGCGAGGGTGGCCAGCACCTGCGACGCGAACGCCTCGTGGATCTCGTAGTAGTCGAAGTCCTGCAACGTCAGCCCGGCGCGGGCCAGCATCCGGGGCACCGCGTACGCGGGCGCCATCAGCAGGCCCTCGTCGCCGTGTACGAAGTCCACCGCCGCGGTCTCCGACCAGCTGAACCAGGCCAGCACGGGCAGGTGGTGCGCCGCCGCCCACTCCTCGCTGGCCAGCAGCACCGTGGACGCGCCGTCGGTGAGGGGCGACGAGTTGCCGGCGGTCATGGTGGCCTGCTCGGCGTCCGGGCCGCGGGTGCCGAAGACCGGCTTCAGCGAGGCGAGCTTCTCCAGGCTGCTGTCCGGGCGCAGGTTCTGATCCCGGGTGAGCCCCAGGTACGGCGTCATCAGGTCGTCGAAGAAACCCCTGTCGTACGCGGCGGCGAGGCGCTGGTGTGAGCGCAGTGCCAGCTCGTCCTGCGATTGCCGGTCGATCTGCCAGCGCAGGGCGGTGCGGGCGGCGTGGTCACCCATGGACAGGCCGGTACGCGGCTCTGCGTTGCGCGGGACCTCCGGCTTGAACGGCTGGAGTGGGCGCAGCTTCGCCGCGATCTTGAGCCGTTCGCCAAGCGTGCGGGCCGAGTTGAGCTTGAGCAGCGTGCGGCGCATCTCCTCGTTGACGGCGAGCGGGGCGTCGGAGGTGGTGTCGACACCGCCGGCGATGCCCACGTCGAGCTGCCCGAGGGCGATCTTGTTGGCGACCAGGATCGTCGCCTCCAGACCGGTGCCGCAGGCCTGCTGGATGTCGTACGCAGGGGTGTGTGGGTCGAGCCGGGAACCGAGGACCACCTCGCGGGTGAGGTTGAAGTCGCGGGAGTGCTTGAGCACCGCACCGGTCACCACCTCGCCGATCCGTTGCCCGGCCAGCCCGTAGCGGGCGATCAGGCCGTCGAGCGCCGCGCCGAGCAGGTCCGCGTTCGACGCGTCCGCGTAGCGGGAGTTGGAACGGGCGAAGGGGATGCGGTTGCCCCCGATGACCGCGACCCGCCGGATGCTCTGCACGATCCGCCTCCTCGACATGTGTTGCTCGAACCCTACTCGCCAGTAGGCTACGCCCATGACCGACAGGTACGCGAGCTTCGTCCAATCGGCCGCCGGCCGCGCGCTGGTCAAGCGCCTCGGGCTGCCCGACCCGCCCCGACTGCGCCGGCACCACCCCGGCGATCCGCTGCTGGCCGGGCCGGCCCTGCTCGGCGCGGCCACCGGCGGCCGGCTCGCCGAGCCGATCGCCGAGATCCTGACCACCGCCGGGGTCGAGCTGGCCGACCCGGCCGCCACACCGCAGCGGTACGGGGCACTGCTCTTCGACGCCACCGGGATCACCGACTCGACCGAGCTGCGCCAGCTCTATGACTTCTTCCACCCGCAGGCCCGGGCCGTGCTGCCCAGCGGCCGGGTGATCGTGCTGGGCACCCCGCCGCAGGAGTGCGCGACACCCCGCGAGGCGACCGCCCAGCGCGCCCTCGAAGGGCTGGTGCGCAGCATCGGCAAGGAGTTCGGCCGGGGCACCACCGCACAGCTCGTCTACGTGACCCGTGCCGGCAATGCCGCAGCGGACGGCCCGGACCTCTCAGCCGGCACGCACACGGGCCTCGCATCGACCCTCCGATTCATTCTGTCCGGCCGGTCCGCGTACGTGTCGGGGCAGGTCATCCGGGTCGGCGGCGGCGCGGCGAGCACCCCGGCCGACTGGGACCGCCCGCTGGACGGCCAGGTCGTGCTGGTCACCGGCGCCGCGCGGGGTATCGGCGCGGCGCTGGCCAAGGTGTTGGCCCGCGACGGCGCGAAGGTGGTGGCCCTGGACATGCCGGCCGCCGGCGACGCGCTCGCCGCGGTGGCGAACGACATCGGCGGCACCGCCGTCCAACTCGACCTGACCGCGCCGGACGCGCCGACCCGACTCGCCGAGCACCTGGCCAGCCGGCACGGCCGGGTCGACGTGGTGGTGCACAACGCCGGCATCACCCGGGACAAGACGCTCGGCCGGATGGACGCCGACCGGTGGGACCAGGTCATCGACGTCAACCTGTCCAGCCAGGAGCGGATCAACGACATGTTGCTGGAGCGGGAGCTGATCCCGGCCGGCGGACGGATCATCTCGGTCTCCTCGATCGCCGGGATCGCCGGCAACCGGGGGCAGACCAACTACGCCACCAGCAAGGCCGGCGTGATCGGCTTGGTCGACTCGCTCGCGCCGGCCCTGCGGGAACGGGGAATCAGCGTCAACGCGGTGGCCCCCGGCTTCATCGAGACCCGGCTGACCGCGCGCATCCCGCTTGTGGTCCGCGAGGCGGGCCGGCGGATGAACAGCCTGGCCCAGGGCGGGTTGCCGGTGGACGTGGCCGAGACGATCGGCTGGTTGGCCTGGCCGGCGAGCGGCGCGGTCAGCGGAAACGTGGTCCGGGTCTGCGGCCAGAGCCTGCTGGGGGCGTGATGGAGTCGGGCAGCCGTACCCCTGTCGAACTGCCCCGGATGCCGGTGGCCGGGGCGCTGCGCCGACGGGCTCTGCTCGGCGCGCTACCCGGCCTCGGCGGTGGGCGGCGCGGGCCCGACCTGCCGGCGGTCGAGTTGACAGTGGGCGGGGTGACCGTCGACCGGACGCAGCTGGCCGACTACGACCGGGTCTGCGGGTTCCGACTCAGCGATCGGCTGCCCGCGACCTTTCCGCACGTCATGGGCTTCCCACTGGCCCTGCGCCTGATGACCGCGTCGGACTTCCCGATCCCGCTGCTCGGCCTGGTCCACGTCGGCAACCGGATCACCACGCACCGCCCCATCACGGGCGACGAGACCCTCGACTTCAGGACGTACGCGGAGAACCTGCGCCCGCACGACCGGGGGCGGCAGGTTGACGTGGTGCTTGTCGGCTCGGTCGACGGGGAGGAGGTGTGGCGCGGCGTCTCGACGTACCTCGGTCGGGAGCGCACGTCGGGCGGCCGTGAGCCGGGCGAACGTCCCGCCGTGCCGACGGCCACCGCCCGCTGGCGTGTGGAGCCGCGCGTCGGCACGGAGTACGCGCGGGTGTCCGGTGACCACAACCCGATCCACACCTCCCGGCTCGGGGCGCGACTGTTCGGCTTCCGCCGGCCGATCGCGCACGGCATGTGGAGCAAGGCGCGCTGCCTGGCCGCGCTGGACGCCCGGCTGCCGGACGCGTACACCGTGGAGGTCGCCTTCAAGCTGCCCGTGCCGCTGCCGAGCACTGTGAGCTTCGCGCTCCTGCCGGACGGCGGGTTCACAGTGCACGACTCGCGGGGCCGACCGCACCTGGCGGGCCACCTGCTCTGAGGGATTCCGAGCTTGGCAGGAGCCCCCTCGTGCGCTAAGTTGTTCTCAGAGCGAGATATTCTCAGAATGAGAGAGACGTGATGAACGAGCAGGAGTTCCTGGCCACGTACGACCCCCGGGCCTACCCGTCGGTCGCCGTCACCGTCGACGTGGTGGCGCTGACCATCCGCGACGGCGCGCTGCACCTGCTGCTGATCCGGCGCGGCGAGGCGCCCTTCGCCGGGCACTGGGCGCTGCCCGGAGGCTTCGTCCGCCCCGACGAGGACCTGACCGCTGGCGCCCGCCGGGAGCTGGCCGAGGAGACCGGGCTCGGCGGCGAGGCCCTGCGGCGCGTACACCTGGAGCAGTTGGGCAGCTACGGCGCTCCCGACCGTGACCCGCGCATGCGGGTCGTCTCGATCGCCCACCTCGCGTTCGCCCCCGACCTGCCGGATCCGGCCGCCGGCAGCGACGCCGACGAGGCGATCTGGCTGCCGGTGACCGCGTTGACCAGCCGGCAGCTCGCCTTCGACCACGGCCGGATCATCGACGACGCGCTGGAACGGGCCCGGTCCAAGCTGGAGTACACCCCACTCGCCACCCGCTTCCTCGCCGCCGAGTTCACCATCAGCGAGCTGCGCGCCGTCTACGAGACGGTCTGGGGGCACCCGCTGCACGCCGGCAACTTCCACCGCAAGGTGCTCTCCGTGCCGGGCTTCGTGGAGAGCACCGGCGCCAGCACCGAGCGCGGTGGTGCCCGCGGCGGCCCGCGCGCCCGGCTCTACCGGGCCGGCGACGCCCGGCTGCTGCACCCGGCGCTGCTGCGCCCCGCCCGCGAGGAGACGGTGCGGTGAGGGCCACGGAGGCCATCCGCCTGGTCGCGGCCGCCCACACCGACGCCGACCTGTTCGGCGCCGACCAGCCGGCCCGCCGCTACCGCGAGCTGGTCGCGGCCCTGCACCCCGACCGCCTGCCGACCGACCCGGCGGTACGCGCCGAAGCCCTCGACGCGTTCATCCACGTCACCACCCGGTGGCAGGCACGGCAGAGCACCGTCCTCGGCGACTACCGGCTCGGCGCGCCGGCCCACTCGGGTGACCTGGCGGACCTCTACGACGTCGGCGACGACCGGCTGCTCAAGCTCCCCCGACGGCCCACCGACAACGACCTCATGGCCCGCGAGGCGCACGCCCTGCGCACCATCGCCGAGCGCGGCGACCCGCGCTACCTGCCGTACGTGCCCCGGCTCGTCGACGAACTCCGGCACCGCGACACCGCGACCGGCGCGGAACGGCGGATCAACGTGCTCGCCACCGCACCCGGCCTGCACGACCTCGACGAGGTGCGGCGCGCGTACCCCGACGGGCTGGACGCCCGGGACGTGGCCTGGATGTGGCGGCGGCTGCTGGTGGTGCTCGGCCTGGCCCACCGGGCGGGCGTGGTGCACGGCGCGGTCCTGCCGCGACACGTGCTGATCGAGCCGGACGCCCACGGCGTGGTGCTCGTCGACTGGTGCTTCTCCGCGGCCGTGGGGAGCACGATCCCGGCTGTCGTGCCCGGCCACCCGGACTGGTACCCGCCGGAAGTCTTGACCAAGCAACCGTGCAGGCCGGGCACCGACATCGCGATGGCCAGCCACTGCATGAGCTGGCTGATGGGGCCGCGCGCACCCCGCGAGCTGCACGCCTTCGCGCTGGGCTGCCGGCAACGGTCCCTGGAAGCCCGGCCCGACGACGCCTGGCGCCTGCTGCGCGAACTCGACCAGGTGCTGGACCGCCTCTACGGGCCACGCGCCTTCCGACCCTTCACCCTCAACCCCTAGGAGCTGTCATGGGCAGTGGAATCTGGTCCACCGACGTGTACGACGCCGCCGACCGCTACCGCCGGTCCACCGGCAGGAGCGCCTTCTCCTACAGCGACAGCGGGGCGCGCACCGTGCACCCCGCGCTCGACCCCAAAGACGCGACCCGCGAGAGCCGCGACTCCGACGAGCACCCCCGCTCGACGCCGGTCGCGGTGCTCTTCGACGTGACCGGCTCGATGCGTACGGTGCCGCGGGTCCTGCAGACCAAGCTGCCGCAGCTGCTCGGGCTGCTGCAACGGCAGGGCTACGCCAGCGACCCGCAGATCATGTTCGGCGCCATCGGCGACGCCACCTGCGACCGGGTGCCGTTGCAGGTGGGCCAGTTCGAGTCGGACAACCGGATGGACGACGACCTCGGCCGGATCGTGCTGGAGGGTGGTGGCGGCGGGCAGATGAGCGAGTCGTACGAGCTGGCCATGTACTTCATGGCCCGGCACACCGCCACCGACAACTGGGAGAAGCGCGGCCGGCGCGGCTACCTGTTCATCATCGGCGACGAGCTGGCGTACCAGCGGGTGAAGGCCCGGGAGGTGGCCGGCCTGATCGGGGACGACCTCTCCGAGGACGTGCCGCTGCGGCAGGTCGTCGACGAGGTGACCCACCGCTGGGACACCTACTACCTGCTCCCCGCCGGCAGCCACTACGCCGGCAACGCCAAGGTGCTCGACTTCTGGCGGGACCTGCTCGGGCAGAACGCCGTCGTGCTCGACGACCTCGACGCGGTCTGCGAGACCATCGCGCTCACCGTCGGCCTCGGCGAACAGGCCATCGACCTGGACGACGGTCTTCGCGACCTGGACCGCGCCGGCTCCGGCGTCACCGGGACCGTGTCGAAGGCGCTGGCCCGCCTGGGCCGGGAACGGCGGGCCGAGGTGTCGACGCTGCCTGCCTTCACCGACACCGTCGGCGGGGTGACCCGGCTGTGAACCACGTGGCGGTGGTCGACCTCGGCTACGGCGACGCCGGCAAGGGCACGGTGGTGGACTGGCTCTGCGCCACCCGTCCCGTGCACACGGTGGTCCGCTTCAACGGGGGCGCGCAGGCGGCACACAATGTCGTGCTGCGCGACGGGCGGCACCACACCTTCGCGCAGTTCGGCGCCGGCACGTTCCATCCCGGTGTCGGTACGCACCTGTCCCGGCACGTGGCGGTGGACCCGTTGGCGCTGGCCGCCGAGGCCGACCACCTCGCCACTGTCGGGGTGCGCGACGCGCTCGACCGGCTGACCGTCGACGGGGACGCGCTGCTCGCCACCCCGTACCACCGGGCCGCCAACCGGGCCCGCGAGATCGCCCGGGGAGCCGACCGGCACGGCTCGTGCGGGCTGGGGGTGGGCGAGGCCGTCGCGTACGGTCTCGCCCACCCCGACGACGCGCCCCGTGTCGCCGACTGCCGCCACCCGGCGTTGCTGCGCCGGAGGCTGGCCGCCCTGCGGGACCGGCTGACCGCCGAGCTGGGCCCGTTGGACGCGCCGCCGATCGAGGACTGCCTGCCCGCGTTCACCGGGTTCGCCGGGCGGGTCGCCATCGTCGACGGCGACTGGCTCGCCGGGGCTCTGCGTACCGGGACCTGCGTCTTCGAGGGCGCGCAGGGGGTGCTGCTCGACGAGTGGCACGGCTTCCACCCGTACACCACCTGGAGCACCACCACCTTCGCCAACGTCGACGGCCTGCTCGCCGAGGCTGGCCGGGCCGGCGACGTGACCCGGATCGGGGTGCTCCGGCTGGTCACCACCCGGCACGGACCCGGCCCGTTGGTGACCGAGGACCCGGGCCTGCCGCTGGCCGACCCGCACAACCCGACGAACCCGTGGCAGGGCCGGTTCCGGTTCGGCCACTTCGACGCGGTCGCCCACCGGTACGCCCTCGCCGCGGCCGGCGGCGTCGACGGCCTGGCCCTGACCCACCTCGACCTGGCCGGCCCCGACCTGCGGATCTGCCGCCGCTACGACACCACCGACCGGCTGACTCCTGGCCCGCCCGGCGACCTGGACCGGCAGGCCGCGCTCACCGCCCGCCTGTTGCGCTCCCGCCCGGTGTACGACGACGAACCGCAGGACTGGCCGGCAGCGGTAAGCGCGGAGCTGGACACACCGGTGGTGCTGACCTCGCACGGCCCCACCGCCGACGACAAGACCCCACACGGCCCCCTGCTGGCCCCACCGGCCCTGGCCCGCACGGCCTGACCCCCACCCCGCGCCAACCCCGTCGATCTTGCACTTTCGGTCGTCGTTATGCGGCTTATGCAGGGGTTGGTCGGGACGCAAAGTGCAAGATCGGCGCGGGGAGAGGTGGGGGTTATCCAACGGCTTCGGCCACCGGGCGGGTCGCGCCCGGCGAGCATGGGGGCATGGACTCCGCGCTCGACCTGCTCCGACAGCTGGTCACCTCACCGTGGGTGTACCTGCTGATCTTCGGGCTCACGGCGGTCGACGCGTTCTTTCCGGCCGTACCCGGCGAGGCGGCCGTCATCACCGCCGCCGTGCTCTCCACCAGCGGAAATCCCAATCTGGCGGCGGTGATCGTCGCCGCTGCGGTGGGCGCCTGCGCCGGCGACCACGTCTCGTACGCCATCGGGCGCGGTGGCGGCGCGAACCGGCTCGCCGGATTTCCCGACGGCAGCCGCCGACGAGCCAGCTCGGAGTGGGCCCGGCGCGCGCTGAACCGGCGCGGCGGACTGATCCTGACCACCTCCCGGTACCTGCCGGGCGGGCGGACGGCCGTCACCCTCACCATGGGCGCGGTGCGGTATCCCCGCCGGCCGTTCCTGTTCTACGACGCGATCGCGGCAGTCACCTGGGCCCTGTACTGCGGACTGCTCGGCTACTTCGGTGGGCTGGCCTTCGAGCGCCACCCCGTCAAGGGCGTCCTCGCCGGGCTCGGCCTCTCGGTGCTCGTCACGCTGGGCATCGAGGGCGTCCGCCGGCTGCGCCGCCTGGTGCACCGCCGCGCCGCCGCCCGCGACCGACCGGGCGGATCGACCTGACAGCCGTCACAGCAGGTCGGCGTCGTACACCAGGATGGCCAACTGCACCCGGTTGCCAGCGTGGAGTTTCGCCAGCGCCCGGCTGACGTGTGCCTTGACGGTGGCCTCGCTCATCGTCAACCGCCGGCCGATCTCCGCGTTGCCGTGCCCGCGCGCCACCTCCCGGACGATCGCCAGCTCCCGCTCGGTCAGCGGCGCGAGCCGGGCACGGGCCGCGTCCCGGCGCGCCGGACCACGCTCGGCGAACGAGCTGATCAGGCGCCGCGTCACAGTCGGGGCGAGCATCGCGTTACCGGCGGCCACCGTACGAACGGCGGCGGCCAACTCGCGGGGCGGGGTGTCCTTGAGCAGAAAGCCGACCGCGCCGGCCCGCAACGCCCGGTGCACGTACTCGTCGAGGTCGAAGGTGGTCAACATGATCACCTTCGGGCCGGCGGCGACCACCACGGGCGCGATGGTCAGCCCGTCGACGCCCGGCATCCGCACGTCGAGCAGCACCACGTCGGGGCGTAACCGCTGGGCCTGCTCCAGCGCGCCGGCGCCGTCCGCCGCCTCACCGACGACAGTGATGTCCTCCGCCGCCTCGAGGATCAGCCGCAGCCCGGCACGGACCAACTGCTCGTCGTCGACCACCACCACCCGGATCACGCCACACCCGCCAGCGGGATCAGGGCCCGGACCAGGAAGCCGCCGTCCACCGGAGTGGCCTCCAACCGACCGCCGAGCAACTCCACCCGCTCACGCAGCCCGAGCAGCCCCTGCCCGGCACCGGGCAGCGTCGACCCGCCCTCGGACGGGCCGTTGCGGACCAGCACCTCCAGACCGTCCGGCAGGTAGCGCAGGCAGACTGTCGTCTCGGCGTCGGCCGCGTGCTTGCGCACGTTTGTCAGCGCCTCACGGACCACCCGGTACGCGGTACGCCCCAGCGTCGCGGGTAGTGCCGTCGGCACGCCCTCGTCCCGCCGGGACACCCGCAGCCCGGCGGCACGGGACTCCCCGATCAACTCGTCCAACGTGTCGAGCCCTCGCTCCGGCGTCACGGCCGGACCGGCCTGGCGCAGCACACCCAGCACCTCACGCAGGTCGGTGAGCGCCTGCCGGCCGGTCGTCCGGATCAACGCGGCGGCCTCCACGGTCGTCGGGTCCACGGCGGTCACCTCCAGCGCCCCGGCATGCACCACCATCAGCGAGACCCGGTGCGCCACCACGTCGTGCATCTCCCGGGCGATCCGGGTCCGCTCCTCGGCACGGACCCGGTCGGCGCGGGCCTCCTGTTCGCGTTCCAGCCGCTCGGCCCGGTCCCGCAGAGCGGCGAGCGTGTCCTGACGGGCCCGCACCCAGAGGCCGAAGACCAACGGGAGCCCGACCAGGCAGGCGGCGAGCAGCAGCACGTTGCCGGTGGCGGCGGTGGTGATCCGGCGTACGCCACCCACCGCCAGCCCGACCAGCACCCCGCCGCCCAGCACCAGCGCCGCCCCGGCGAGGTAGCCGGCGAGTTGGCGACCGCGCAGCCGCAGACCCGCCTGGTACGAGGCCAACACCCCGGCGGCCGCCGCGGCGAGCACCAACCAACCGACCGCCGCGGCCAGGAACAACGGCCAAAGACGGGTGCGAACCGTGCCGGCGGCCCACGCCGAGCCCAACACGATCAGCAGCACGACCGCGCCCGGCAGGGGCGAGCGGACCCCGAGGTCACCGGCCGCGCTGGCCCAGACGGCCGCGGCGACGACGACGGCGAGCAGCATCGGGCCGTACCGCTGGACGACCTGCCGGAGAGCGACGGCGCTGGAGGCCACGCAGCGAGCGTAGGGCCTCAGGCACCTGTCGCGCCGCCGTGCGCAGGCGGACCGGGGCGCGGTGGGGGAAGACCCCTACCCGCCCTCGGGGACGGCCGCTACCTAAGTAGTGGCGCCCACCTGACCACTGGCCGATGTCGGGAGTCGCCGCCCCGACCAGCATCGGGATCATGGATCTGCTCGACCTGTTGCACGACACGATGTCCTCGCCCTGGGTGTACCTGGCGATCTTCGCGATCGCGGTGCTCGACGGCTTCTTCCCGGTGGTGCCGAGCGAGACGGCGGTGATCACCGCGGGGGTGTTCGCGGCCTCCGGAGCGCCGTACCTGCCGGCGGTGATCCTGGTGGCCGCCGCCGGGGCGCTGGCCGGCGACCACATCTCGTACGCCATCGGGCGGGGTGGTGGCACGCGGCTGCTCGACCGGCTGCCGCCCGACGGTCGACGCCGAGCCGCCATCGACCGGGCCCGTCGGGGCATCGCCACCCGGGGTGGTCTGATCCTCACCGTGGCCCGCTACATCCCGGGCGGCCGGACCGCTGTCACCCTCACCATGGGTGCGATCCGCTATCCCCGGCGACGCTTCCTGGCCTTCGACGCGCTGGCCGCCAGCTCCTGGGGGCTCTACTCGGCGCTGGTCGGCTACGTCGGCGGATTGGCCTTCGAGCAGGACCCGCTGCGCGGTCTCCTGCTGGGTCTGGGCCTCGCCCTGACCGTGACGGTCGTCGTCGAGGTGGTCCGCTGGCTCCGCAACCGCCGCCGGGCAGCGCGGGCCGGCGAGCCGGGCGCGGCGCGGGCCGGCGAGCCGGGCAGCGACGCTGTCTCCGCCGGGGCCGTCAGTCGGCAGGTGGACGCCAGGTGACGCCGTGCAGGAGTTGGGCGGCACCGAGCCAGGCCACGTTCATCATCCGGGTGGCCGTCTTCTCCGGGTCGGCCTCCGGGTGGTCCGCGAGCCAGTCGGCCAGCGACTCGGTCGCGCCGACCAGGGCGTACGCGACGACCTCCAGGTCGATGGCGGCGATCTCGCGGCCCTCGGCACGCAGCGCGTGGTCGAGCATCCCGGCGACCACCTCGACCAGCCGCGCCCGCATGGTGGCCAGTTCGCCGGCGAACGGCTGCTCGCCCCGGGCCTGCCGGTAGAGCACCGCCCAGCCGTCCCGGTGGGCGCCCACGAAGCCGAAGAACGCCCTCAGCCCACGCCAGAGCCGCTCGTCGGCCGGCAGGTCGGGGGCCGCCGCCCCGGCGATGGCCTGCATCATCCGGGTGCCCTCCCGATGCAGGCAGGCGACGAAGAGCTCCTCCTTGGTGCCGAGGTACGCGTACACCATGGGTTTGGAGATGCCGGCGTCCTCGGCGATCTCGTCCATGCTGGCGGCGTGGAAGCCGCGCCGGGAGAAGACCTTGACGGCCGCGTCGAGCATCTGCTGCTCGCGGACGGCGCGCGGCAGGCGCTTGAAGGCGGGGACGCTGGACACCTTGCGAGCATACCTACTCGTGCGTAGGGTTACGCGCGAGTAGCCATATCTTCCGGAAGGCGCACCTGATGACTGACTTCGACCCGGCCACCTTCGCCAACGTGGGCCCCAAGGAGTTCGCCCAGCTGGTCAAGTCCACCCCGGACGACAAGATCGCCCAGGTGATGTCCGGCGACCTGCGCGGCAAGGTCCTCGGTGAGGTGTTCGGCCGGATGCCGTCGCTGTTCCGCGCGGACCGGGCCGGTTCCACGAACGCGGTCATCCACTGGATCATCACCGGGCGCCCCGACGGTGGCAGCGACACCTACGAGGTGGTCATCGCCGACGGCACGTGCGTCGTGAACGAGACCCCGCAGCACGACCCGAAGCTGAGCCTCACCATGGGCCCTGTCGAGTTCCTGAAGATCGTCTCCGGTGGCGCCAACCCGGTGATGATGTTCATGACCGGCAAGTTGAAGGCGAAGGGCGACCTCGGCCTCGCCGCCAACATCGCCAACCTGTTCGACATCCCCAAGGCCTGACATGGCCGAGTTCTCGCTCGACCTGAACGAGGAACAGCGGGATCTACGCGACTGGGTGCACGGCTTCGCCGCCGAGGTCGTGCGCCCAGCCGCCGCCGAGTGGGACGAGCGCGAGGACACGCCGTGGCCGGTGATCCAGGAAGCCGCCAAGGTCGGCCTCTACGGCTTCGAGTTCCTCGCCACCTGCTGGGCCGACCCGACCGGGCTCTCGCTGCCGATCGCCAGCGAGGAACTCTTCTGGGGTGACGCCGGCATCGGCCTGAGCATCTTCGGCACCTCGCTCGCCGTCGCCGCCATCTACGGCACCGGCACCCCCGACCAGATGGTCGAGTGGGTGCCGCAGTGCTTCGGCGACGTCGACTCGCCGGCCGTCGCCGCCTTCTGCACCAGCGAGCCGGAAGCCGGCTCCGACGTCGGCGCGATGCGCACCCGGGCCGTCTACGACGAGGCCACCGACGAGTGGGTGCTCACCGGCCAGAAGGCGTACGCCACAAACGGCGGAATCGCCGGGGTGCACGTCGTCACCGCCTCCGTCGACCCCGCGCTCGGCTCCCGGGGCCAGGCGGCGTTCGTCGTACCGCCGGGCACCCCCGGCCTGGCTGCCACCCGCAAGCTGCGCAAACTCGGCCTCCGTGCGTCCCACACCGCCGACGTCTTCCTCGACGGGGTACGCGTACCCGGCCGCTGCCTGCTCGGCGGACGGGACGCCCTGCTGGAACGCCTCGACCGGGCGCGCTCCGGGCAGCGGGCCACCGGGCAGGCCGCGATGCGCACCTTCGAGCTGTCCCGACCCACTGTCGGCGCCCAGGCGCTCGGCGTGGCCCGGGCCGCCTACGAGTACGCGCTGGACTACGCGAAGGACCGGGTCCAGTTCGGACGCCCGATCATCCAGAACCAGGCAGTCGCGTTCGCGCTGGCCGACATGCGGATGGAGATCGACGCGGCGCGGCTGCTGGTCTGGCGGGCGTCGTGGATGGGCCGCAACAACCGCCCGTTCACCGGCGGCGAGGGGTCGATGTCCAAGCTCAAGGCCGGCGAGGTGGCCGTGTCGGTCACCGAGAAGGCGGTGCAGCTGCTCGGCGGGGCCGGCTTCCTGCGTGACCACCCGGTCGAGCGCTGGTACCGGGACGCCAAGATCTACACCATCTTCGAGGGCACCTCCGAGATCCAGCGACTTGTCATCTCCCGCGCGATCTCCGGGATGCAGATCCGCTGACCGACGTCGGCCCGGCCCCTCCTCCAGGGGTCGGGCCGACGTCGGCCCGGATTCCACGATCTGTGCCGTCTTCGTCACCCCGCGCGGACGCGAACTGTGCCCTCCGCCGCGCCCAGTGCATGATCAAGGAAAGACGCCCTGCTGGACGGGGGACCCACTGCCCGTCCGCGCACCACCCCGAGGAGGTCTGCGGCATGGACCTGCCGTTCATCGTCGCCACGCTGACCCGTCGCGGACTGCTCACCCCCGGCAGCCCGATCCGGGTCGCCTCGCAGCTCAACGCGTTGCGGACGTGGGGGTGGAGCCTGGCAGGCGAGCTACGCCAGGCAGCCGCCCGGGACCCCGGCCGCACAGCCATCATCGACGAGAACGGCGTCGAGCTGACCTACCACGACCTGCTCGACCGGGCCGAACGGATGGCCCGCTCGATGCGGGCCGGGCTCGGCGTACAGGCCGGCGACCGGATCGGCGTGCTCTGCCGCAACCACCACGGACTGATCGAGACGATCGTCGCCGCCACCCTGCTCGGCGTCGACGCGGTGCTGGTCAACACCGGGCTCAGCGCCGCCCAACTGGGCACCGTCGCCTCGGAGCAGCGGCTGCGACTCCTCGTGCACGACGACGAGTTCGCCGAGCGGGTCCTCGGCCTCCCCGCCGAACTGCCCCGACTCGACGAACGCGCCCGCGAGGAGTTGGTGGCCGGGGCACTGCCGGGCGACCTGCACCCGCCCGAGCGCGACGGCCGGATCATCGTGCTCACCTCCGGCACCACCGGTACGCCCAAGGGCGCTCGCCGGCCCACCCCCAGCGGCTTCGGCCCGCTGGTGTCCATCATCGACCGCATCCCCCTGCACGCCCGGGACCGGGTGATGATCGCCGCGCCGATCTTCCACACCTGGGGATTCGCCGCCCTCCAGGTCTGCCTGGCCCTGCGGGCCACAATCGTGCTGCACCGCCGCTTCGACCCGGCCGCCACCCTCGCCGCCCTGACCGAGCACCGATGCGACGCGCTCTTCGCCGTCCCAGTGATGGTGCAGCGGCTGTTGGAGGTGCCCCCGCCGGACCCGCGCCCTCCGCTCACTGTCGTCGCGGTCAGCGGCTCCGCCCTGCCCGGCGGGCTGGCCCCCAAATTCATGGACATCTACGGAGACGTCCTCTACAACCTCTACGGATCCACCGAGGTCTCCTGGGCCTCCATCGCCGGCCCACAGGACCTGCGTCAGGCACCCACCACCGCTGGCCGTCCACCGCACGGCACCCGCCTGGAGATGCTCGACGACGACGGCCAGCCCGTGCCGGAGGGACGGGTCGGGCGGATCTTCGTCGGCAACGAGATGCTCTTCGAGGGCTACACCTCAGGTGCCAGCCGGGAAACCCACGACGGTCTGCTCGACACCGGCGACCTCGGCCGGCTCAACGCCGACGGGTTGCTCTTCGTCGACGGCCGGGCCGACGACATGATCGTCTCCGGTGGCGAGAACGTCTTCCCGTCCGAGGTGGAGGACCTCCTCGCGCAACTGCCGCAGGTCCGCGAGGCGGCCGTGATCGGCGTGCCCGACCCCGAGTACGGCCAGCGCCTGTCCGCGTTCCTCGCCCTGCACCCCGGGGAGACCCTCGACCCCGAGGCGGTACGCGAGTACGTCCGGCACTTCCTGGCCCGGTTCAGCGTCCCCCGGGACGTCATCTTCGTGAAGTACCTGCCCCGCAACGCCACCGGCAAGGTGCTCACCCGAGAACTCCGCCGCTACTACGGCTGACCCAACCGCCGGAATGTCCCGGCAGCCCGCCCGACTGCGGATCGGCCGGTGGTCGCGCCGTCGATTCCAGGTTTTGTGATCCTGTTCACTTCTACTAGATCGAATATCGGCGGCCCGGCAGCCTTGCCGGGTGACAACCCTGGTGCGGCCCGAGAGCAGCGACGTCGCAGTCGCACCGGCCACCCGCGACCCGTACATCGACAACGTCAAAGGGCTCCTGATCCTCCTGGTCGTGCTCGGCCACACAGTGGGTCAGACGGTCGGCTCCTCGCCGGGTGGCCGAACGATTTACACGCTGATCTACCTGTGCCACATGCCGGCCTTCGCGATGCTGTCCGGGATGCTCTCGGCAACCGAGCTCACCGGGCGCCGGGCGGCGTCGCTGGTGCGTGACCTGCTCGCTCCGTACGTGGTCTTCCAACTGCTCTACATGGGCTTCTACACGGCGATGGACCGGCCCGTGAACTGGACGATGAACCAGTTCCTGACCCCGGTCTACCACCTGTGGTTCCTGCCCGCCCTGCTCATCTGGCGGATGCTCACCCCGCTGTTCGCTCAGCTTCGCGGAGCTGCCGTGATCGCGATCGGGGTCTCTCTTCTCGCCGGAACGTCCACTGTCCTCAGCGACGCCCTGTCGTTGAACCGGGTGGCCGGAATGCTGCCCTTCTTCGTCCTCGGCGTCTGGCTCGGACGCGGCAGGCTGGCGTACGGCCCGTCCACCCGGGTGCGGCTCGCCGCGGTCGCCGTGCTCATCGCTGCCGTGCCGATCGCCTACCTGGTCGGTTCGCGCCTGTCGAACCTCTGGGTGTACTGGAACAGCACCTACCAGCGCATCGGGGTGGACCTGACCGACGGCGTCCTGATCCGGCTCGGACTGATGGCCGTCGCGTTGGCGATGACCTGGGCGATCATGATGCTGGCACCGCGCCGCCAGACGTTCCTCACGGGCTGGGGCGCCAACTCCATGTACCCGTACCTGCTGCACGGGTTCGCCGTCCTGGCCTTCGCGTGGTCCACACTCGACAGACGAGTCGACAGCATCCCGGCACTGCTGGCACTTGTCGCCGTGGTGGTCGCGGTGGTCTGGATCACCACCAGCCGGCCGGTGGTGTGGGCGCTGCGTCCGCTGGTCAGCCCGCCGGTCGGCTGGCTACTCCGGAAGAACCCCTCGGGACAGCCAGCGGTGGCGGTACGCGCCTAGGACGGAATGGTGATCCGACCATCGATCGCGGCGGCGGCGATGTCGGTGCGGTGCTGCGAGCCGGCCAGCTCCACCCCGTCCACCAGCGCGTACGCGGCATCCCGTGCGGCGGCCAGGTCGGAGCCGGTGGCCGTACCGCAGAGGACCCGGCCGCCGGCGGAGAGCAATGCGCCGTCGCTGGCCCGGCGGGCGGTGCCCGCGTGGATGATGCCCGGACCGTCCGCGCCGGTGATCACGTCGCCGGTGCGCGGCGCGGCCGGATAACCAGGCGAGGCGAGCACCACTGTCACGGCGCTGCCGTCCCGCCACCGCAGCGGCGGGTGCTCGGCCAACGTGCCGGTGGCCGCCGCGTGCAGCAACCCACCCAGCGGGGTCTCCAGCAACGCGAGCACCACCTGGGTCTCCGGGTCACCGAAGCGCGCGTTGAACTCGATCACCCGTGGGCCGGCGGCCGTGATCGCGAGCCCGACGTAGAGCAGGCCGGCGAACGGGGTGCCCCGGCGACGCATCTCCGCGAGCGTCGGGTGGACCACATCGCGCATGACATCGTCGACCAGGCCGGACGGGGTCCAGGCCAGCGGCGCGTACGCCCCCATACCGCCCGTGTTCGGCCCGCTGTCGCCGTCGCCGAGCCGCTTGAAATCCTGAGCCGGCAACAACGGCAGCGCCGCCTCGCCGTCGGTGACCACGAAAAGGCTGACCTCCGGGCCGTCGAGGAACTCCTCGACCACGACACGTCCACACTCGCCCGCGTGTGCCAGCGCGGCGGCCCGGTCGTCGGTCACCACCACGCCCTTGCCGGCGGCCAGCCCGTCGTCCTTCACCACGTACGGCGCGCCGAACTCGTCCAGCGCCCGAGCGGTGCTCTGCTCATCCGTGCAGACGTACGCCCGGGCGGTCGGCACGCCGGCGGCGGTCATCACGTCCTTGGCGAACGCCTTGGAACCCTCCAGCTGAGCGGCAGCGCCGGACGGACCGAACACGGCGATGCCCTTGGCGCGTACGGCATCGGCGACCCCGGCGACCAACGGCGCCTCGGGCCCGATCACCACCAGGTCCGCCGCCATCTCCACGGCCAACTCCGCCACCGCGGCCGGATCTGTCGGAGTCACCGCGCGCAGCTCAGCCACGCCAGCGATCCCCGGGTTACCCGGCGCCGCAACGAGCGCGGAAACCCCCGAATCGCCAACCAGCCCAAGCGCAAGCGCATGCTCCCGCCCACCACCACCAACCAAAAGAACCCGCACGCCCGAGATCCTACTGTCCCCCGCCCAAGCCCGGTTGATCATGAGGTTGGCGGGGCATCTGGTGATCCACTGGCCCGTCAACCTCATGATCGACGGGTATGTAGGGCAGCGCGGACCGTGTGGGGGATGTAGTCGGGGCGGAGGGTGTCCTGCCAGGTGAAACGGAGGATGGTCCAGCCGGCGTTGACCAGGCGGTTCTGGCGACGGCGGTCGGCATAGGCGGCCTCCAGGGTGCCGTGCGCGTCTCGGCCGTCCGCTTCGGCGATCAGCCTTGCGCCGCGCCAACCCAGGTCACCGATGCCGAGCAGACAGCCGTCGTCGTCGCGCACTTCCACCTGCAGCGTGTCCGGCGGAACTCCCCCGTCAACGCATCGAAGCCGAGAGCGGGTTTCCAGTGGCGACTGCGCCCTGCCATCCGCCTCAGCGAGGTAACCGCGTGCTGCGACCGCACCGCGTCGACCTCGAATCAGCGCCGGAATGGTTGATAGGCAATCGGGCGTGAGGAGCCCCCGATTGAGGGCGGAATCGAGCACTGCGACCGCTGCGTACCGGCGCTCCCGCAGGATGATTTCGGAGACGGTCAGCCGTGGTTCGGTCGCCGCGATCCCGTTCACCTGCACCACCGCGCCCCGAGGGTGTTCGAGCTGGTGCAGCACGATCGCGGGATCCGCCACCCGCGCCAGCCTTGCCGCCCTGCCCGGCAGCGCCACATGGATCTCGTCCCGACGAGGCAGTCCGGCGATGCCGTACAACTCAGCCGCGGTGCCGAACACCGCATGAGCCTCCGGGCCCAGCGACAGCACGGCAGCGCGAATGCGACACCGACGAGCAGGTGCTTCACCGTGCCGGCCGTGCGTCAGATAGACCGCTCGAGCAAGTGGCCGCCAACGACCCACCGCCACCAGGTGATCGATGTCATGCCGGCTAAATCCGGCTCTCAGCGCCTGCGCTCGGGTGATCAGCTCATCCTGGGCGGCCGCAATCGAGCGAACAAGGTCTGCGCGATCCACAAGCCCACGCTGACCGCTCCACCGATCAACCACCAGCCCTGTGGATAACCCTGTGGACAACGACGTCCGCCGCCGCCGCGGTGATCATGAGGTTAACGGGACTCTTATAGATCGAATAGCCCGTCAACCTCATGATCAACGCAGCGGGGTTACGGCGGTGCGGGATTAGGGGAGGAGGGGGTGTAGGTGGACGTTTTCTTCTCGGCCTGGGCCTACGCCTACGACGCTCACCCTGGTGTTGCAGAGTTCTTCGACCCTCGCGATGTAGCGGCGGGCGTTCTCCGGGAGGTCGTCGAGGGTGCGGGCCTTGGTGATGTCCTCCCACCAGCCGTCGAGTTCCTCGAAGACCGGCTTGGCGTGGTGGAAGTCCGTCTGACTCATCGGCATGTCGTCGACCCGGACGCCGTTGATCTCGTAACCGACGCAGATCGGCACCTTGGGCAGGCCGGTGAGCACGTCCAGCTTGGTGATGACCAGGTCGGTGACGCCGTTGAGGCGGCAGGCGTACCGGGCGACGACAGCGTCGAACCACCCGCACCGGCGTTCCCGCCCGGTGGTGGTGCCGTACTCCGCGCCGATCTTGCGCAGGTGGTCACCGTTGGCGTCGAACAGCTCGGTCGGGAACGGCCCGGCACCGACCCGGGTGGTGTACGCCTTGCTCACCGCGATGACCTTGTTGATCGCGGTCGGCGGGATGCCCGCGCCCACGCAGGCGCCACCGGCGGTCGGGTTGGACGAGGTCACGAAGGGGTAGGTGCCGTGGTCCATGTCGAGCATGGTGGCCTGGGCGCCCTCCAGCAGCACCGTCTCGCCCCGGTCCAGGGCGTCCCAGAGCATCGCCCGGGTCTCCGCGATGTACGGCTTGAGCCGCTCCGCGTACTCCAGGTACTCCTCGACTGTCGCCTCGAGGTCGATTGCCTTGCGGTTGTAGACCTTGAACAGGATCTGGTTCTTCTCGCGCAGCGCGAGTTCCAGCTTCTTGCGCAGGATGCCCGGGTCGAGCAGGTCCTGGAGGCGGATGCCGATCCGGGCGACCTTGTCGCCGTAGGCCGGGCCGATGCCGCGGCCGGTGGTGCCGATCCGGGACGAGCCGAGGTAGCGCTCGATGACCCGGTCCAGCGCCCGGTGGTGCGGCATGATCAGGTGCGCGTCACCGGAGATCCGCAGCCGGGACACGTCGACGCCGCGCTCGGCCAGACCGTCGATCTCGGCGAGCAGCACCTTCGGGTCGACCACCACACCGTTGCCGATGACGATCATCGCGTCCGGTGAGAGCGCGCCGGACGGCATCAGGTGCAGCGCGTACTTCTGACCGTCCGGGGTGATCACCGTGTGCCCGGCGTTGTTGCCGCCGGAGTAGCGCACGACGTAGTCGACCCGCTCACCCAGCAGGTCGGTAACCTTGCCCTTGCCCTCGTCGCCCCACTGAGCGCCGAGCAGCACGATCGCTGGCATCTTTTCCGCCTCCAGAAGGCTCGGGTGCCAGGTGGCGACCGCTCGGCGAGCCCGGGGTGTCAGGTTAACAAGTAGTGACGGCGTGGCCGGCAGGGGTCGCGTCGAGAGGCAGGAGGCTCCTTCGGTGTACGACGTGGTGCTGCTCACCCTCGGTTCGGAGCGGGACGCTCCCGGGGGCTGTGGCAGCGGCGGGGCCTGCTGCGGTGGTGCGACCGGGGCCGACACCGCGCCGACGAGCCAGACCGACACCGGCCAGACCAGCGCCGGCCAGACCGACACCGAGCAGTGCCCGACGGAGCGGCCACGGGTGCCGGTGCTGGCCTGCGCCGATGCGCTGAACGCCCGGGGGGCCCGGGTGGAGACGGTCACCGCCCGTTCCGATGCAGAGATCGACGCGGTGTTGGCCCGACTCGACGGCCCGCCCCGCCCGGACGGCCTCACCTGGCCGGACCCGGACAGCAAGACCCGGCTGGTCATCGCCACGGCCAGCGACGGGCAGTTACGCGCCGTGCTGCGCCGGCTGGTCAAGCGGTACGCCCCGGCGCCGAGCAAGCGCCCGACGGACCTGCCCGGCAACCGGACCCTGCCCGACCTGCCTCCGGTGGCCGTGCTCCCGCTCGATCCGGCTCGTGCCGGCACCCACCGGGACCTGGCCGCGCAGCTCGGGCTGCCCCGCGACCCGGCGGCGGTGGCCGCCGCGGTGCTGGACGGCACACCACGCCGGCTGGACCTGCTGCGCAACGACGGCGGCTCGGTGACCCTGGACGGCGCGCTCCTCGGCGCCGCCGACGACGCCGGCCGCCCGCTGCACTGGCGCGCCCGGGTGGAGGTCGACGACACGATTCTCAGCGACGGCGCGGAACCGCTGCTGGCCTGCGCGGTCGGCAACGCCGGCGGGTACGCGACGCTCGACGACGTGACGCTGCTGACCGCGCCGGACCCGGCCGACGGCGAGGTCGAGGTAGCGGTGGCCGTGCCGGTGGTCGTCCGCTCGGCGTGGGGGCGCAAGCGGGTACGCCTCGAAGTTCGGCGGGCCCGTGGGCGGGCGGTGTCGGTGCTGCCCAGGGAGGGCAAGGTGCCGTACCTCGACGACGGTGTCGAGGGTGAGCTGACCCGCAAGCGTTCCTGGTGGATCGAGCCGGGGGCCTGGGCGGTCTGGTCGATCTGACCTCGACCGCGCGACCGGCCGACCTGCCTGCGCCGATCGGCCCTGCTGGGCGAATGGGCCTATCCTCGCAGGAGGACTGGGGAGGGCCGTAATGGACGAGAACGCCGACCGGGCGCAGGTGCCCGGCCAGCAGCCGGTGCCGGAACGGGACGTCGAACCACTCTGGCCGCCGGATCCGGGCGACCGGGGCGCGGTGCCGCCCTGGGCTGCGGTTGCCGAGCAGCGGGGTGGGCCGTCGTCGGTCGCGCCGCCGGTCACGCCACCGGTGGCCGCGCCTCCGATCGGGCGACCGCCGGTCCCCGGCCAGCCCGGCGCCGCGGCCCAGTCGCCGCCCTCGCCGTCGGACTACCCGTCGCTCACCGGCGCCGTCCCGGCACCCGGGGGGTGGGGGCCCAGTGGCCCGTCCGGCACCGGGTCGGGTTGGGCACCGGCGCAGCCGAGTTGGCCACCACCGACCGACCCGGCCGCTGTGTCACCGCCGCCCGCTCCGCCAGCGGCAGGTGCGCAGCCGACGCCGCCGGCAACCGGCCCCGGGAGCAACGGGGGGCCAACTGGCACCGGCATCCCCGTTGCCGCTGCGACACCGAACATCACCTCCGCGCCGAGGGACGGCCGACCCGTCGCGAGCGACGCGCCCGACGCGGCCGGCAGGGCCGGCGAAGGGGTGCAGGCGCAGCCCGGCGACCGGGGTCCGACCGCCGCGCCGATCACCCCGGGCGGCGTCGACCTGGACCTGCCGTTCACCCTGGACCGCCCCACCGCAGCCGACCGCGCCACCGCAGCCGACCGCCCCGCCGCAGCGGCAGCCGCCGGCCACCCCACCACGGCCGCAGCCACCGACCGGCCCATCCCGGCCGCCACCGCGTCCGCCGCCAGCCCGAGCGCCACCGACAGCCCGCCGGCCGCCGGCTCCGCGCCGGCGGACTCCTCGGCCGCGGGCCCTGCGGCGGCCGGTCCGGCACCGCACGCTGGTGGGCCGGCACCGCACGCTGGTGGGCCGGCACCACAGCCCGGCGGACCCGTGCCGCCGGTTGGCGGACCGGTGCCACAGGCCGGCGGGCCTGGTGAGGACGGGTCCGCCGACGGGCCGGCGCGGCCGATTGCCGAGTCGCCGTGGGCGTATCCGCCGCAACGCCCGGCTGGAGCCACGCCCGCTCAGGACGAGGCCAACGCGACGCCTCCGATTCCGCCTCCGCCGCCCGTCGTCCCGCACGTCGGTCCCGCACAGGCACACACCGGGCAGCCGTTCGCTCCGGCCATCCCCGGCCAGGTCGGCCCGGCGCAGATTCCGCCGCCGCCCGACCTGACGCAGTTCAGCAACCCGCCGCCCGGCCCTCCCGCGCCGCAGCAGGTTCCGCCGCAGGCCGTGCCACCGACCCCACCACCTGGCCCGTTTCCGCCCTCACCGGGTTGGTACCCACCGCCCTGGCAGCAGGGCTCGCCCGGCGGCACGCCCGGACAGCCGTACCTGGAGGCGGACGGGGTGACCCGGGTGCCGGCCCCCGCGTACCCGGATGCCCCCGCGTACCCGGATGCCCCCGCGTACCCGGATGCGAGCTGGACACCTGAGGAAACCGCCGCGCCGACCGCCGAGGACTTCGCCCGACGCCGCCAGGTTCGACCCGCGGACCCGGTGGCGACAATGGGCGTACGCGCGGTGGTCAACAGGATGGGCCTGCTCCGGCTCTCTCCGGGGCGGCACGAGCAGGAGCTCAAGCGGGACATCGAGATGGTGCGCCGCAACTTCGGCGGCCTGCGGCAGGTGACAGTGGTCAACCCGAAGGGCGGCGCCGGTAAGACGGTGGCCATCCTGCTGCTCGCGATGACGTTCGGTCAGAAGCGCGGCGGTTACGTGCTGGCCTGGGACAACAACGAAACCCAGGGCACCCTGGGGATGCGCGCGCAACAGGACTTCCACTCCCGCACGGTGCGGGACATGCTGCGTGACCTCGGGCAGTTCCAGGGTGCGCACGGGCGGGTCGGCGACCTGTCGCAGTACGTCCGTTCGCAGGGCGAGGGGATGTTCGACGTCCTGGCCTCGGACGAGTCGGCCACCGGTGGCGAGATGTTGACCGCTGCCGCGTTCGCCGAGATCCGCGAGGTGGTCAGCCGGTTCTACAAGTTGATCTTCGTGGACACCGGGAACAACGTCCGGGCGCAGAACTGGCAGGCGTCGATGGACGCCACCGACCAGTTGGTGGTCACCATGTCGGCCCGTAACGACTCCGCCGAGACCGCCGCCCGGATGCTCGACCACCTGGAGCAGAGCGGCCGGCAACGGCTGGTTCGGCAGGCCGTGACTGTGGTGTCGATGCCGCCGTCCCGCAAGGAGATCGACCTGCCGGCCATCCAGGAGCACTTCGCGGCCCGCACCCGGGCGGTGCTGCTGGCCCCGTACGAGCGGCTCATCGACAGTGGCGAGCCAATCCGGTACGGCGGGCTCTCCTCGGCCACCCGCGACGCCTGGCTGAAGATCGCCGCCGCGGTCGCCGAAGGGTTGTAACCCGCCGACGGCCGGCCCGATCCGGGGCCGGCCGCCGGGGCGGGGTCAGTTGCTCGCCAGCGCGTCCGCCGCTTCCGGGTCGCAGTCGCGCAGGAACTGGGCGCAGCGGGCCGCCTCGTCGGCCTCGCCGATCTCGTCAGCAGCGCGGGTCAGCACGTACAGGCAGCGGAGGAAGCCCCGGTTGGGCTCGTGTGACCACGGCACCGGGCCGTGCCCCTTCCACCCGCTGCGGCGCAACTGGTCGAGGCCCCGGTGGTAGCCGGTGCGGGCGTACGCGTACGCCGCCACCACCTGGCCCTGCGCGAACGCCCGCGCCGCGAGCTCCGCCCAGGCCGCGCTGTAGGTCGGGAAGCCGGCCGCCACGTTGGCGTACGCCTCGTCGGTGCCGGCCTCGTCGGCGGCGGCCAGGGCGGCGTCGGCCTCGTCGTTCACGGGCAGGCGGGTGGCCGGTGGCTCTGGCAAAAGGTTCTGCATCGCCCCATTCAACCCGCTGGACAGTGCGACACGCGAGCGGGTCGGCCGACGTGTTCCGCTGAACGGCTGAGGAGTTGGTCACGCCTGCGGCCTATGCCGCCGCCTGGTGTTTTCCACTACAACTAATGGTCCGGAGCCTCCCCAGGAACCGGTTATGCAGGAGCCCGGTGGCCACGACCACCGGGCTCCTGTCGGTTCCACCCCCGGCCCGAGGTTTGGCCGGCCCCGGCGGAGGGGCAGGATGGCCCGGTGCCGACCCCACCTCCCGCGGACGTCATCGAGCCGCACCTGCACGCCGGTGAGATCCAGACCCGGGCCGAGTTCGATCAACAGTTGGCCACCGGTCGGCTGACCGGGCTGACCGTGCAGGGCCTGCGGCTCGACCTCGCGCCGGTGCCCGACCTGACCGGCGTCGACGTCGCCGGCACCCTCTTCGTCGGTTGCCGGTTCGCGTCCCGGGACGTGGGCGCCGACCTGGTCCGGCGCGGTGCGAACGTGGTGCCGCCGTTCTCCGGGCTGCCGTACCCGACCCAGCCGACGCACCTCTACACCCCCGACGAGCTGGCCGCCGGGTTCGCCGAGGGCGGGTTCACCGGGATGTACGACACCCGGGTGTACGACCACTACCGGGCGCACGGCGGCGCGCTGCCGGACGTCAAGGAGGCGCTGGGTCAGCGGCTGCACGACCACGGCGTGGACAACGCGTTGGCCGACGCCACCCGGGTCTGGCTGGCCGCGTACGGGCCGCAGTCGGTGGTGGGCATCATGGGCGGTCACGCGGTGCGACGGGGCAGTCCCGCGTACCGGATGGCGGCCGTGCTGGGTTGGGAGCTGGCGCGGGCCGACCGGCTGGTGGTGACCGGCGGTGGCCCCGGGGTGATGGAGGCCGCGAACCTCGGCGCCTACCTGGCGGACCGGCCGGCGACCGACGTGACGGCGGCGATCGACCTGCTGGCCACCGCCCCCGACTTCACCGACCACCACAGGTACACGGCCGCGGCGCTGACGGTCCGGCAGCGGTACGCGGGGGTGCCCCGGCAACGCGGCGACGACCAGGGCTGGGCGCGTGCGGGTGGTCTGGCCATTCCGACCTGGCTGTACGGGCACGAGCCGGCGAACCTGTTCGCCGGGCGGATCGCGAAGTACTTCTCGAACGCGATCCGGGAGGACACCATCCTGCGCCTCGCCCGAGGCGGCATCGTCTTCGCGCCGGGGCGGGCGGGCACGGTGCAGGAGGTGTTCCAGGCGGCCACGAAGACCTACTACGGCACCGACGGCGCCAGTGGGGCGTACATCTTCCTGGACCGCGCCTACTGGACCGTGGAGCTGCCGGTGGAGGCGCTGTTGCGCCCGCTGCTGGCCGCGTCCCCGTTCGGCGACCTGTCGTCGACGATCCACCTCACCGACGACGTCCGCGAGGCCGTACGCCTGCTGACGACCTGACGACCTGACGACGACGGCCGGCCCCCGGGTGGGGAGCCGGCCGTCGGTGGTACGTCGTTACTTGGTCATCGTGGTGCCGGTCGAGCGCAGGTCCTCGCACGCCTGGACGACCCGGGCGGCCAGGCCGGCCTCGGCGGCCTTGCCCCACGCGCGCGGGTCGTACAGCTTCTTGTTGCCGACCTCGCCGTCGATCTTCAGCACGCCGTCGTAGTTGCGGAGCATGTGGTCCGCGACGGGGCGGGTGAAGGCGTACTGGGTGTCGGTGTCGATGTTCATCTTCACCACGCCGTAGTCCAGAGCCTCGCGGATCTCGCTCAGCAGGGAGCCGGAGCCGCCGTGGAAGACCAGGCTGAGCGGCTTGTCCTTGCTGTACTTGGCGCCGACGGCGTCCTGGATCTGCTTGAGGATCTCCGGACGCAGCTTGACGTTGCCCGGCTTGTAGACGCCGTGCACGTTGCCGAAGGTCAGCGCCGCCATGTAGCGGCCCTTCTCGCCGAGGCCGAGCGCCTCGACCATGGCCAGACCGTCATCGGTGGTGGTGTAGAGCTTGTCGTTGATGGCGTTCTCGACGCCGTCCTCCTCGCCACCGACGACGCCGACCTCGATCTCAAGGACGATCTTGGCCTTGGCGGCCTCGTCGAGCAGCTGCGAGGCGATCTGCAGGTTCTCCGCGACCGGCACGGCCGAGCCGTCCCACATGTGCGACTGGTACAGCGGCTCCTCGCCGCGCTTCACCCGCTCCTGCGAGATGCCCATCAGCGGACGGACGAACTTGTCCAGCTTGTCCTTCGGGCAGTGGTCGGTGTGCAGGGCGACGTTGACCGAGTATTTCTTCGCCACCTCGTGCGCGTACGCGGCGAACGCCACCGCACCGGTGACCATGTCCTTGATCGAGGGGCCGGAGAGGTATTCGGCGCCACCGGTGGAGACCTGGATGATGCCGTCGCTCTCCGCGTCGGCGAAGCCCTTGAGCGCCGCGTTCAGCGTCTGGGAGGAGGTCACGTTGATCGCGGGGTACGCGTACCGGCCGGCCTTGGCGCGGTCCAGCATCTCCGCGTAAGCCTCGGGGGAAGCGATGGGCATGTGATGCGCTCCTTACTTACCACTCTCGGCCGTGCTGGCCGCTGTTTTCATTTGTGCGCCGGACCGCGCTGTCCTCCACCCGGAAGTATCCCGTAGGTGAGGTGCGCCGGAACAACCGACCCTTGTGCTAGCCGTTCACCGGCGGTCCAGGTTGTCCGGCACGATGACGCTGATCAACCAGGTCACCACGGTCATCACGATGGCTCCCCAGAACGCCGGCCAGAATCCGTCCACCTGGAACGGCAGGTCGAGCCCGCGGGCGATCCGGTCGGTGAGCAGGAACAGCAACGCGTTGACCACCAGCGCGAACAGCCCCAGTGTCAGTAGGTAGAACACGCAGCCGACAACCCGGATCACCGGTTTGAGCACCGCGTTGATCACGCCGAAGATCAGCGCCACCACGATCAGGGTGAGGACGGTGTTGCCACCCGAGCGGCCGTGCACGTCCACCCCGGGCACGATCAGCGTGGTTATCCACAACGCGACAGCGGTGATCGCCAGTCTGATGAGGAAGCCCACGGCACCATCCTGGCACCGGGTCACGTCGCCGAGGGCTGATTCCGCCTACTCCGCTTCCGGGCGGCGCGCCGACCCAACCCGTACGGTGGGTGGGAACCGTGCCCCGAAACCCCCGGGAGGGACGATGGGTCAGCCCGACGAGGACTTCACCCCCGGCGACCACCTCGCGCCCAACGAACGCGACCCGGAGGCTGATCCGGCGGACGCGGTCGAGCAGGCCACTGTCGCCGGCCCGGCCGACGTCGACAGTGAGCCGCACCGCGGCCTGGAGGTCGACGACTGGGACGCGATGGAGCAGGCCCGGGTGGTCACCGGGGACGAGGACGACTACCGCTGATTCCGCCGCGGAGTCGGACGAGCGCCACCTGTACCCCCACGGGAGGATCCCCATGCTCAAGCACTCGCTCCGCTGGCTGACCGGGCTCGGCGCCGTCGGCGCGTTGATCGCCGTCTCCGCCACCCCCGCCGTCGCCGCACCCACAGTCGAGCCCTACTTCCAGGACAGCACCCTGGCCATCGGGGCGGAGGCGACGATCCGCGGCCTGTTGCTGTACGCCGACGAGCCGACGGTCCTCACCGACGTCTCCGTGCGGTACGACTACCGTTCCCTGGCCAAGAAGCTCACCGTGACTCCCGCCGACGGCCAGGAGTGCACCGCGCCGGAGCCGGACGTTCTCGTCTGCACGGAGCCCTCCGATGTCACCCTGTACGAGATGCCGCCGCTCGGCAGCGGGATCTACCGCAACGGGGCCAAGCGGGTGCACCTCGGCCTCACCGAAGATGCGCGGCTCGGCGACTCCGGGGACGTCTCCATCAGCTTCCAGGCGGCCGGCGGGCGGCGCGGCAGCTACACCTCACGCGTCCGGGTCGGTGAGGGGGTCGACCTGGCCGGTGGGCCATTCACCATCCTCTCCGCCAAGCCGGGTGGGAAGTTCACCGTGCCGCTGGTCGTGGCCAATGCCGGTGACAAGACCGTCACCGGCTTCGTCGCGGTCTTCGACCTCCCCTACTCGATCCGGACCAAGGACCGGTTCAGCAACTGCCGCTACTCCGGCGACCACCTGGTCTCCTGCCAGTTCGACGAGGACATCCCGGTGGGCACCGGGCTCGCCGCCAAGCTGAACCTCGAATTCGTCAAGGACACCTACGCGCCGGCCAATCACTCTGGCTACGCCCAGTTCATGACCACTGCCGACTTCGAGGACCTGACCCGGGTGCGGGCGGCCGCCGGCGCACGGGCGGCCACCGCCGGCAGCGGCCCGAAACTGACTCTGGCCGAGGCACCCGCCAGGGCGCGGCAGACGGACCAGACCGATGTCGGCCCGGGCTACGACCACACCGGCTGGATCATCAAGGCCACCGGCAAGAACGGCACCGACCTCGCGGCGATCGGCGCCACGCTCAAGGGCCCGGCCGGCGCGGTCGTCACGGCGACCGTCGGCTTCCGGAACAACGGCCCGGCGACGCTCGACGGAACGAACGGAGACTTCGAGGCCGCCACCCACACCGACGTCGAGCTACCGCCGGGCACCACCGCCGTCGAGGTCCCGGACAACTGCTGGTTGCGGCAGGACACCACCCGCACGTACCTGTGCGCCTCGGAGATGCTCCTGGTGGCCGGGCAGACCTACAGCATGAAGTTCCGGCTGCGCATCGACAAGGTCACCCCCAACGCCCGGGGCGCGGTGCGGGTCAACGCGCCGTGCGAGTGCCCCGGCGGCGAGGGCTTCCATGACGACATCAAGCCGGCAAACGACGGGACCACCATCGTGGTCAACGCGACCCAGGGCGACGGCGGCCAAGGCGACGGTGATGGTGATGGCGACGGTGGCGGTGGAGGTGGTTCGCTGCCCATCACCGGCGCCCCCACCAACCTGATCGCCGGCATCGGCGCCCTGCTGCTCGTCGCCGGTGTCGGCGGCTGCCTGCTCGCCCGACGCCGAACCTCCCGCTTCGTCGCCTGACCGATCCCGCTCGCCCGGCGCCCCGCCGTCCCGTACCCGGGCGGCGGGCGCCGACGTGAATGCCCCCCGATCACCGGACGGGGTTGACCTGGCCCGGGTGCTGCGCCACCCACTGCGCCAGGTTGGTGAGCATCCGGCGTACGTAACGCTCGGGTGAGTCAGCCCGGGCGACCCGACGCCAGTTGAGCTGGACCCGGACCATGGCTTCCTGGACCAGATCCTGAGCCTGGTGCGGATCGCCGGTCAGCATCACCGCATACCGCAGCAGCGGGGCCAGCCGCATGTCCGCGAACTCCTCGTACGTCACTGCACCTCCCGGGGACTCCTGCCTCAGATGACGGGAGCGGACCGATCGAACATTGCGGTGACGCTGATCAACCTTTCGGTTCGTCTTCCCGGAGGTGCGGCTCTGAGGGCTGCCGTCAGCCTTAGCGGTTCCTTAAGATCCACGGGCTCCACCTGATCCCCCAACTGGAGGAATCCCCCTCATGCTCACCCATTCCACCCGGCGTTGGCTCGCCGGTCTGGGCGTAGCAGGCGCGTTCGTCGCCGCCTCCGCCAGCCCGGCCGTCGCCGCCGAGGCTCCTTTCGAAATCGCCACGCACGATCTGCTCGTCGCGCCCGGTCACACCGACTACGGCTACGTCTACGCTCAGCCGACTGATACGGAGTCCGAACTGACGTTCGGTCGGACCTCCGTGGACGTCGACCTGTCCGCGGTCGCCGGCATTGCCACGGTGGAGCCGGCGTGGGGCTGGACCTGCGACGTTTCCCCAACCAAGCTGCACTGCGAGACCGACGTCGAGGAGGGCCAGTCGCCCTGGTTCGACTACATGGTCACGGCCAAGGACGACGCGAAGCCAGGGCAGAAGGGCTCCCTGGCGATCAGCATCACCGCCGGCGGCAAGACCGCCAAGGCGACGTCCGCCGTCACCATCGCCGAAGGCGTCGACCTGGCGAGCGACCCGACCACCGAGGGTAGCGGCGCTCCGGGTGGCACCGCCGGCCTGCCGGCCGCCGTTCGCAACGCCGGTGAGACCCCGGTCGATGGCGCTGTCCTCGTCATCCAGGCCGAGTACCTCGCCGCCTACGGCGGGGACTTCTCGAACTGCAAGTCAGACGAGTGGGGCATGGCCTCCTTCTGCAAGTTCGACACCAAGATCGAGCCGAACAAGGCGTACAAGCTCTCCGGGAACCTGCCCATCAAGGTCGCCCCGGAGGCACGCACGGGTGCCAGCTTCCCGGTCGTGCTGGACTGGTGGACCACGGACGACTGGGAGTTGGCTTTCAAGGACTGGTTCCTGGACGTCAAGCCCGGCAAGGGCGAGCAGCTTCGTCTGGTCGAGCAGTCCGTGAAGAGTGCGCGGGTGCCGCAGACCGACCTGGACCAATCGAACGACACCACCATCGGAACCGTCCGGGTCACCGGTGACAACCACGCGGACCTTTCGACCAAGGGCGCGACCGCGAGTGGCAAGAAGGGCGACGAGGTCACCGTCGAGCCGAGCTTCACCAACCTGGGGCCGGCCACGCTCGAGTACCTGGGCCAGGGGACGCCGGGTCTCCGGCTCGAGGATCTGCCCGTCCGGGTGTCCGTTCCGGCCGACACGACTGTGGTCGAGGCTCCCTTCGACTGCGTGCCGTTCGCGCCTGAGGAGGAGTGGGACCCGTGGACCGCGCCATGGGGCGAGCCGGGTGCCAAGGAGTACGCCTGCCAGGTCCTTGAGAGCTGGAAGGACGACGACACCTCGTACTCGTTCCTGCTCCGGATCGACAAGGTCGTCCCGGACGCGGCGGGTGCCATCACCACCTCGCTGACCGGTGACCCGAACAAGAGCAACGACACCGCGAAGATCGTCATCAACCCGACCTCCCCGGATGGCGGCAACGGCGGAGGCGGAGGCGACGACAACGGTGACGGTGACGGCGGCTCACTGCCGATCACCGGTCAGTCCACCGGCCTGATCGCCGGCCTCGGCGCGCTGCTGCTCGCCGCGGGCGTCGGCGGCTACCTGGTGGCCAAGCGCCGCCGGACCCGCTTCGTCGCCTGATCCACCCGCACCACAGGTGCCCCGTCGACCACCACGGTCGGCGGGGCACCGTCGTTGGTCCCCACGGCGCGGGCGGGTGGTGACGGGCCGGTCCGGCGCGGCCCGGGCCCTGGGCTTCGGTACCCTTTGTGGCCGTGGACACAGCTGAGAAGACCCGCGCTCTCGTGGAGAGCGTCGCACTGAACCCGCTCGATCCCAAGGATCTGTTGCAGACCTTCGGGCTGATCGGCGTGTGGGTGATCCTCTTCGCCGAGACCGGCCTGCTGGTGGGCTTCTTCTTCCCGGGTGACTCACTGCTGTTCCTCGCCGGGGTCGCCTCGTCACCGGTGGCGGACGCGATCTTCGGCGACGGCACCCGCCTGTCCCTTGCCGGCCTGCTGATCGGTGGGCCGATCTGCGCGATCATCGGCGCGCAGTTGGGGCACTGGCTCGGCGCGCGGTACGGCCGGCCGATGTTCGAGCGGCCGAATTCCCGGCTCTTCAAGAAGGAGTACGTGGAGAAGGCCGAGTACTACTTCCAGAAGTTCGGCCCGGCGAAGGCCGTCGTGCTGGCGCGCTTCATTCCGATCGTCCGGACGTTCCTCAACCCGGTCGCGGGCGCGCTCGGCATGCCGGCCAAGCAGTTCCTGCTCTGGAACATCGTCGGCGCGGTGCTCTGGGTGGACGGCATCCTGCTGATCGGCTACCTGCTGGCCGAGCAGATCTACCAGGCCATCGGCGACAAGATCGACCACTACATCCTGCCGGTGGTGGCCCTGATCATTCTGATCTCGGTGCTGCCGATCTTCTTCGAGTTCCTTCGCGACCGGCGGGCTCGTAAGCGCGGCGAGGCGGTCGCGGTGGTCGCGGCGGCCAGTGCCGCTGGCGCGGTGGAGGCGGCCCGCGAGGCGTTCGACCACGACCGGCACCAGCACGGCAACCAGCGCCCGGAGCACGGTCAGGACCGTTGAGGTACGACGACGGCCGGCCCCCTGGTGCGGGGGTCGGCCGTCGGCATGTCGAACCCGGCCTCCGGTGGTGCGACCGGGGACGAGCAGGTGTCAACCACCGGTGGCGCCACCCCTGGCTCGCCACCGGACGCCGCCCCGGCTCGGGACGGCGTGTAGTGCCTACGTCAGCGGGCCTTCTTGGTGGCTCGCTTACGCGGCGGGGTCAGCAGGTCGGCGATCGTCGCGATCGCACTCGGGACCAGGCTGTAGTACGCCCAGACACCGCGCTTCTCCCGCTGCAACAAGCCGGCCTCGGTGAGGATACGCAGGTGATGACTGACCGTCGGCTGAGAGAGGCCGAGCGGCGCCGTCAGGTCACAGACGCACGCCTCGCCCTCGGGGGCCGACTGGATCAGGCTGAGCAGCCGCAACCGAGCAGGATCAGCAAGGGCCTTGAGGACCCCGGCGAGACGCTCGGCATCGGCACGTTCGATCGGCTCGCCGTTTAGCGGCGAGATCTGAGGCATAGTCATTTCGGCCAACGCAGTTCCCACGTATTCCATCCTTCCACCAGCAGCATCGATCCGCCTGCATATCAGCAGATCCGAATCGGCAGACTTTTACGCCACAAGGCCGAGGTCAGCCAACGTATAGGCCGCCCGGTACGGCAATCCGGCGGCTCGCACCGCGTCGCCGGCGCCTCGATCAACAATAACCACCACGCCCACGACTTCCGCCCCGGCCTCGCGAAGTGCCTCGACAGCGGTCAAAACACTTCCGCCCGTCGTGGAGGTGTCCTCCACTGCCAACACACGTCGGCCGGCCACCTCCGGTCCCTCGATCCGCCGCTGAAGACCGTGGGCCTTGCCCGCCTTGCGCACCACAAAGGCGTCCAGGGCCCGGCCGGTCGGAGCGGCGGCGTGCAGCATCGAGAGCGCGACAGGGTCCGCGCCCAAGGTGAGGCCCCCGACGGCGTCGAACTCCCAGTCGGCGGTGAGGTCGAGCAACACCCGGCCGACCAGAGGAGCGGCCCGGTGATGGAGCGTGACGCGCCGCAGATCCACGTACCAGTCTGCCTCGCGCCCCGACGAGAGCACGACCCGTCCGTGGACCACAGCCAGGTCGGTAATGAATTTACGCAGGTCGTCGTGGTCCCCCATGGCGATAGAGATTACTGCGCAACTCTGAACGTCGCGTGTGGGGTCCACCCTGATCAGCCCCGAGAGGAACCAATGACTGGCGATGTTCGACTACGCTCAGCAACTGGGCCGACAACGGCGCGCCAGCGCCGTCCCACCGCCCGCTCGGGGTCGACGGGCCGGTCGAGGCTCAGCGCTCGTCGCGACCGATCCGGCCGCGGGTGTCCCGCGCGACCGCCTGGAGCAGCCGTCGCGGCGCGTGTCGCATGCCGGCGACGACCACCTTGTACTTCCACGCCGGGATGCTGACCATCTTGCCTTTGCGCAGGTCACGCAGGGCTTCGTCCACCACGTCCTCGGCCCGCAGCCACAGCCACTCAGGCGTCTTGGACATGTTGATGCCGGCCCGCTGGTGGAATTCCGTGCGGGTGTAACCGGGGCAGAGCGCCATCACCTGAACGCCGAACGGCCGCGCCGACTGGCCGACCGACTCACTGAAGTTGGTGACCCACGCCTTGCTGGCCGAGTACGTCGATCCGGGCATCGCCGTACCGAACCCGGCGACCGAAGAGACATTTATCACTGCCCCATTTCGCCGTTCAGTCATCGGTCGTAGTGCAGCCAGGGTGAGCCGCATGACTGCGTGCACGTTGAGCCGCAACAGTCGCGCCTCGTCCTCCGCCGTGGAACGCAGGAACGGTTTGTTCAGGCTGATGCCCGCATTGTTGACCAGCAGATGCACCGGGCTGCCATCGGCGAGTCGCTGCTCCACGGTGGCACAGCCGTCGTCGGTGGACAGATCCGCCGAGATCGTCTCCACCTCGCGGCCGAACGCGGCACCCAGCTCGGTGGCCAGCTCGGTCAGCCGCGCCGCGTCGCGGGCAACCAGCACCAGGTGCCAGCCGTCGGCGGCCAGCCGCCGGGTGAACGCCGCGCCGATGCCGGCGGTGGCCCCGGTGATCAGGGCTCGGCGCTCGGCAGTCGTGGGGTCGAGCGTCACGGTGCGGTCCTCACCTGGGCGGGTACGGGGGCGCGGGTGGCGCCGACGGGGGCTGGTGCGGGGCGGGCGTGAACCCGGGCGGTGCGGTTGGCGCCGTCGAGCGGTGACGGCCGAACCAGATGTTCGCCGCCGGCAGCGCCAGCAGCGTAGCTACTACAAGGTAACCGAGCCCCTGTGCGACGGAAAGCCCGGCGTTGAGCGGGATCCACCAGGACGGGTACGCATCGCCGATCAGGCCCAGCAACTCGGCGAGAGCCTCCTCGCCGGAGCCCAGTTGCAGCGGCGCGGCCCGCTCACCGACGACCACCGCCACGCTGCAACAGCCAGCGAGCAGGCCGAGCCCGCTGACCACCCAGGTCGCCACCCGGACGCCGTTGCGACCGGTCAGCAGCCCGAGAGCCAGGCCGGCGAGCAGCAGCGCGGAGAGCGCCGCCACCACCGCCGTCAGCACCGCGGAGGCGCGGAGCAGAGTCACCACGTCGTCGATCTGCTCCGCGCTCGCCGAGGTGTCGCGGGCGGCGGAGCGGAACGCGTCGACAGTTCCGCCCAGCACCACCAGGTCGACCACTGCGTACGCGAGCGCGGCGACCGCCATCACCAACAGCACGGCCGCGGCCGACAGGACGGCGGCGGGCCGGCGGGCCGGTGCCGATTGGGGGTACGACACGACGAATCCCTCCGGTAGGCGTCGGGTTGCAACCTACTCGGAGGGATCGTCTGCGTCGTGCTTATCGAGCCGTCAACTCGTCGACGGCGGGGTTGACCCGGGCCGGTCCGTGGGCGGTGTGTCGTCCGGGCGGTCCCCGGCGGGCGGCGGCGGGTAGCTCGGCTCCCCACTCGACGGATAACCCGGCTCAGCGGATGCCTGCGGGTAGCCGGGCTGACCCGGCGCCTGCGGGTGGCCCGGGTAGCTGGCACCCGGCGTCGGCGGCTCCCAGCCCGCGGTCTGCTTGCGGAAGAACGGGTTCGCCTTCGGCAGCGCCAGCAGCACCAGCGCCGTGATCAGCGCGATCAGGCTGAGCACGCCGAGCACAAGGCTGACCGGGGTGACCCAGGAGGGCAGGGCCTCCTCCAGCCGGCGCTGGATCTCCTCGGTGCTCGGCCCGTCGCCGGTGTTCCCGCCACCGGTGTTGAAACCGCCGGCCGCGTTGCTGAGCAGGCCACCGCCCACACAGCAGACCATGATGCCGCCGACGATCCAGGTGGTGATCCGGGCGCCGTTGCGGCCCTGGTTGTTGAACAGGGCCAGCACGCCCAGCACGACCGCGAGCAGCAGCAGGACGACGCTCCCGCCGATGCCGATGACGGCGAAGACGCTGGCCACCTGGTCGCCGTCGGTGGTGCTGCCCGCGTACGCCTCACGAAGCGCGTCTCGCGTCTTACCGAAGGTGCTGAGCGTGATGATCAGACTGATCACCTGAAGTGCCACGAACAGGAAAAGCAGGTAGCTGGAAATCGACACGATGGATGGCCGCTGACGGGCCGGCGTGCTCTGGGAATCGACCACGATTCTCCTTCCCTAAGATCGCGCCCACACCGTATCGACAACCGGCCGGTTCGGCATGCCGTGACGAGCCCGGCGCGCCCCTTCCGGTCCGGCTCAGCGGGCCTCGGGCGTGGGGCGGATCGTCAGGTCGGCGGGGTCGAGCAGGTCACCGCGGGCGACCCGCCAACCCTCTTCGCCGTACGCCTCGAAGGAGAGTCGTGCGGCGCCCCCGGACTGGTAGTCGTGGTAGCGCATGGTGCCGGTCGACGGCAGGTCGGTCTCTCCGGTGGCTGTGTAACGCGCCTGCCCGGTCTCGGCCCAGGTGTAGCGCCGGCCGCCGAGTTCGATGGTCGGGGCGCCGGGAGTCACGGTGGCGCCCGGTTCGGCGGTCCAGAGCACCAGCTCGAGTTCGGGGCCGTCCTCCACGGAGAGCCGGTGGCGAATGCCGGAGTCGTCGTCGAGCAGGTGCTGCACCCAGCTCCAGTCGCCCTCGACCAGGCGGATCGTGGCGCTCACCGCGTACTCCCGCTCGCGGATCCGCACGCGGTCGCCCGGCGTCAGGCGGAGCGGGCCGCCGCGCGGCGACTCCGCCGCGCCACCACGCGCGGACCGTCCGGTCGGTGGCAGGCCGCCGGGCCCGGCCGTCGCCCGTCGGCGGGCCCGCGCGACGATCAGGACCACGACCACCACGAGTACGGCAAGCGCCGCCACCAGGCACATCACCAGCACGTCCACCCGACTACCTCCCCAGGTTCGTCGGCGCAGACGGTAACAACCTTCGGCACCCTCGGGACCCGTACCGTGACCGACAGCTCAACTACCGATGGCACCGGCGACGTCGCCCGGTGTGCACGGCTCAGGCTGCGGCGAGCCGGCGACTGGCGTAGGTGCCCAGGGTTTCCCGGTCCATCACGCAGCCGACGAAGGTGGTGAACTCGCTCGGGTCGTCCCGCAGGGACGTCCAGGCCGCTCGGGCCGCCGCCGGGTCGACGCGCTCCAGCAGCGTGGCCGCGTACGCCCTGCCGGCGGGTGTGCCGTCGGCCAGCACCCGGTCAAGCTGGCGGCGTACCTCCTCGGGGTGGTCGTCGAGAGCGGCCGACACCCGCTCGTACGCCTCCGTCACCGGCAGCAGAGTCCCGGCGATGCCGACTCCTCCGAACGCGAGCGTGTCAGCCGCCACCAATGTGTCGACGGCCGCACCAAGTTCCCGCTCCCACTTCTTCCCAATCCCGAACATGCCCAACTCTTTCCCCGCCCACCCCACTTCGACCCCGTTGATCATGAAGTTATTGTCCCGACACGCCACGATCCCGGGCAATAACTTCATGATCAACGCAGGAGGCGGGTTTAGGCGGAGGTTACCGAGAGGGTTTTGATGTTGGGGGTTCGGTCTACCTTTACCGTTTCGCCGTCGCGGATCTGGCCGGACAGGAGGGCCTTCGCCAACTGGTCTCCGATTGCGGTCTGGACCAGGCGACGGAGCGGGCGGGCGCCGTAGATCGGGTCGTAGCCGTGCTCGGCGAGCCAGTCCCGGGCGGACTCGGTGACGTCCAGTGCCAATCGACGGTCCGCAAGACGGTTTCGCAGCCGGTCCAACTGGATGTCGACGATGGAGCGCAGGTCGTCCCCGCGCAGCGAGGCAAAGACCACGATGTCGTCCAGCCGGTTGAGGAACTCCGGCTTGAAGTGCGACCGGACCACGGCCAGCACGCCCTCCCGGCGCTGCTCGTCGGCGAGCGTCAGGTCGCTGATCATCGACGACCCGAGGTTGGACGTGAGGATCAGGATCGCGTTGCGGAAGTCCACCGTACGACCCTGGCCGTCGGTGAGCCGGCCGTCGTCGAGCACCTGGAGCAGCACGTCGAAGACGTCCGGGTGGGCCTTCTCCACCTCGTCCAGCAACACCACCGAGTACGGCCGTCGGCGCACCGCCTCGGTGAGCTGACCACCCTCGTTGTAGCCGACGTAGCCGGGCGGCGCACCCACCAGGCGAGCGACCGAGTGCTTCTCGCCGTACTCGCTCATGTCGATTCGGACCATGGCCCGCTCGTCGTCGAAGAGGAATTCGGCGAGGGCCTTGGCCAACTCCGTCTTGCCGACGCCGGTGGGGCCGAGGAAGAGGAAGCTGCCGGTCGGGCGATCGGGGTCGGCGATACCGGCCCGGGCACGGCGTACCGCGTCGGAGACCGCGCCGACCGCTTCGGGCTGGCCGACCACGCGGCCGCCCAGCGACTCCTCCATCCGCAGCAGCTTGGCCGTCTCACCCTCCAGCAGTCGACCTGCGGGGATGCCGGTCCAGGCGGCGACGACCGCGGCGATGTCGTCCGCGCCGACCTCCTCCTTGAGCATCGCGCCATCGGCCTGGAGCTGGGCCAACTCCTCCGCGGCCTGCTTCAGCTCGACCTTCAGGGCGGGGATCCGGCCGTAGCGCAGCTCGGCGGCGCGCTCCAACTCGCCGTCCCGCTCGGCCCGCTCGGCCTCGCCGCCGAGGCGCTCCAACTCCTCCTTGGCAGTGGAGAGCTTGGTGATGTGACTCTTCTCCGTCTGCCAGCGCTCGGAGAGCACTGTGAGCTGTTCGCGCTTGTCGGCCAACTCCTTACGGAGTCGCTCCAACCGCTCGGCCGAGGCGGCGTCCGGCTCCTTGGCCAGGGCCATCTCCTCGATCTCCAGCCGGCGGACCGCCCGCTCGATCTCGTCCACCTCGACCGGGCGGGAGTCGATCTCCATCCGGAGGCGGGACGCGGACTCGTCGACCAGGTCGATCGCCTTGTCCGGCAGGAACCGGTCGGTGATGTAACGGTCGGACAGGGTCGCGGCGGCGACCAGCGCGGCGTCGGTGATCCGTACGCCGTGGTGCACCTCGTAGCGCTCCTTGAGCCCACGCAGGATGCCGATGGTGTCCTCGATGGTCGGCTCGCCGACCAGCACCGGCTGGAAACGACGCTCCAGCGCCGGGTCCTTCTCGATGTGCTCGCGGTACTCGTCCAGCGTGGTGGCGCCCACCATTCGCAGCTCACCGCGGGCCAGCATCGGCTTGAGCATGTTGCCGGCGTCCATCGAGCCCTCGCCCTTGCCGGCCCCGACGACTGTGTGCAGTTCGTCGAGGAACGTGATGACCTGCCCGTTGGAGTTCTTGATCTCCTCCAGGACGGACTTCAGCCGCTCCTCGAACTGGCCCCGGTACTGCGCGCCGGCGACCATCGCGCCAAGGTCCAGCGAAATCAGCTTCTTGTCGCGCAGTGACTCGGGCACGTCGCCGGTGACGATCCGCTGGGCGAGGCCCTCGACGATCGCGGTCTTGCCGACGCCGGGCTCGCCGATCAGCACCGGGTTGTTCTTGGTACGCCGGGAGAGCACCTGGATGACCCGACGGATCTCGGAGTCCCGGCCGATGACCGGGTCGATCTTGCCGTCCCGGGCGCTGGCGGTGAGGTCGACGCCGTACTTGGTCAGGGCCTGGTAGGTCTGCTCGGGGTCGGCGGTGGTGACCCGGCGGTCCCCACCACGAACTGTCGGGAAGGCCGCGACCAGGGCCTCCTCGGTCGCACCGACGGTCTTCAGCGAGCCGGACACCGCCCCGCCCACCCGGGCCAGACCGGCGAGCAGGTGCTCGGTGGAGGTGTACTCGTCGCCCAACGGCCGGGCGATCTGCTCGGCGGCGCCAATGGCGTTGACGAACTCCCGAGCCAACGTCGGCTCGGCGATGCTGGAACCGCGTGCGGCCGGCAGGTTGTCGACAGCACGCTGGGCGGCCTGGCGCAGCTCGGTCGGGTCGGCCCCGACGGCGCGCAGCAGACCGGTGGCGGTCGAGCCGTCGGTGTCCAGGAGTGACAGGAGCAGGTGCCAGGGTTCCACGGTGGCGTGACCGCGCTGGTTTGCCAGCGCGACAGCGCCCGTGATGGTCTCGCGGCTCTTGGTGGTGAGTCTTTCGGTGTTCATGGGCTCCCCCGGATCGGCGTTGTCCATTGGATTGGACACAACCAGAGTTGAGCGTATTCCGCTCAACCTTAGCGCGTGACGCCCATCACTCCCGGCGTCGCCACCGCCAGTCGAACTCGCCGGCCGCCGGGGGCGGGCCGGGCAAAGGATCCGCGTCCGGCACCGACGACAGGCCGGCCAGCAGGACCGCGAGCTGCCGGCGGCGCAGTTGGCGGGTCCGCTCTGGATCGGGTACGCGGACCGCGGCGCACGCCTCCAACAACAAACCCAGATCGTGTACGACCGCGTCGGAGCGCAGCCGCCCGCTGGCGTGGGCCCTGTCGACCAGGGCGGTGGCCAACTCGCCGGCGCGCCTCGCGTCCCGACCCATCTCCTCGGTCGGAGTGAAGGTGCCGGCCAGGTGGACGGTGAGCGAGTGCACGTCCGCGTCGACCACCCGGGCCAGGAAGCCGGTGAACGCGGCCCAGTCGTCCGGCTCGGTGAGGGCGGCCTCGGCCTCCGCGACGTACCGGCGCAACCCGTCGTGGCAGAGCTGGCGCAGCAGGTCCTCCTTGCCCGCGTACCGCCGATAGAGCGCGCTGATGCCCACGCCCGCCCGTTCGGCGACGGCGGCGATCGGCGCCTTCGGGTCGTCGAGGAAGACGGCGCGGGCGGCTTCGAGGATGACCTCGTCGTTGCGGGCGGCCTGGGCGCGGCGACCGCCAAGCGTCTTGCCGGAAGTCGTTGACATGCCCCCAGCCTAGCAGTGGAACGGATCGTTCCGGTCTGCTATGGTGATTGCAGAACGAAACATTCCGTTCCGAAGGAGTTCCGGCATGAGCGACACCGCGATCCGCCCGTTCCGCGTCGAGATCCCGCAGACCGCCCTCGACGACCTGGCCGACCGACTGGGCCGCACCGTCTGGCCCGCCGACCTGCCCGGCACCGGCGACTCGTACGGGATGGGCACCGACCGGGTTCGCGCCCTCGTCGACCGGTGGCGGGGCGAGTTCGACTGGCGCGCCGTCGAGGCCCGCCTGAACGCCCACCCGCAGTTCGTCACCGAGATCGACGGCGAGCGGATCCACTTCCTGCACGTCCGGTCGTCCCGGCCGGACGCCACCGCGCTGGTGCTCACCCACGGCTGGCCCGGTTCGATGCTGGAATACCTCGACGTGATCACCCCGCTCACCGAGCCGACCGACCCGGACGCGCCGGCCTTCCACGTGGTCATCCCGTCGCTGCCCGGCTTCGGGTTCTCCGGCCCGACCCGCAGCGCCGGCTGGAACCGGTTCCGCACCGCCCGCGCCTGGGCCGAGCTGATGAACCGCCTGGGGTACGACAGCTACGGCGCTGTCGGCAACGACGCCGGCTCGATGATCGCGCCAGAGCTGGGCCGGATCGCTCCGGAGCGGGTGGTCGGCGTACACGTCACCCAGCTCTTCTCGTTCCCCTCGGGCGACCCCGCCGAGTTCGCCGGGCTCTCCGAGGCCGACCAGGCGGCGCTCGGGCACCTCCAGTGGTTCTACGAGAACAAGTTCTCCTTCAACCAGGTGCACAGTCAGCAACCGCAGACCCTGGCGTTCGCGCTGGCCGACTCGCCGGTGGGGCTGCTCGCCTGGAACGCCCAACTCTTCGACGAGAGCCTGGACCTCGATTTCATCCTGGCCAACGTGGCGCTCTACTGGTTCACCGGCACGGCCGCCTCGGCGATCCGGTTCTACTGGGAGGACGCGCACGCCGGCGAACCGCCGACCGAGCCGACCACCGCTCCGACCGCGCTGGCCATGTTCCCCGGCGACTTCCAGTCCATCCGCCGCTTCGCCGAGCGGGACCACGCGAACATCGTCCGGTGGACGGCGTACGAGACGGACGTCGAAGGCCGTGGCGACGTCGGCGGCCACTACGCGGCCCACCAGGCCACCGACGTGCTGGTCGCCGACATCCGCGAGTTCTTCGCCAGCCTCCGCTGACCTCGGCGTGCCCAGGTGCCCGCACCCGCACTGCCGGGGCGGGCACCGGCGCGTCCAGCCCCGACTCCCGGCGCGCAGCGCCCGGCGCGGTTGATCCTGCAGGCCGAGGGCTTGATCGAGGGCCACCAAGGCAAAGGCACGTACGTGGCCGAGAAGTAGATCAAGTAACCGGATCGTCGGTGGGGGCGTCAGGAGATGTCGAGGATGATCTTCGTCCAGTGGCGGTCGGCCACCCAGCCGACGCCGAGCAGGATGTCACCGTCCCCGCCGGCGGCCACGATCGTGCCGTCGGTCAGCACGGACAGGCTGCGGTCGGGGCCGATCGGCCAGGGCAGCTCGGTGTAACGACCGTCCCCGACCGTGGCCGTGCCCGTTCCCGCCGAGCTGGTCACCGCGAGCAGCCCGCCACCGATCGGCGCGACCGATTGGATATGGGGCGGATGCCCCTCGGCGCGGATCGGATCCCACCCTCGGCGCAGTCGCCACAGCGCCGGAAAGGACCTGCGGTCTGGTCGCTCCCCGACCAGCCACGCCGTCCCGTCCCGCTCGACCACGGCCCGCAGCACACCGACGTGCCCGTTGGGAGCCGGCACCGGGGTCTGCTGCCAGCTCCGCCCTCGGTCGAACGAGACCGCCGCATACGACTTCCCGTCCTCCGATCCAGCCGCGACCACCAGCAGGCCGTCGCCCGCGTCGACAGTGCTCAATCCGGGTACGCGCGGCTGCGCGGCCAGCGGGCGCAGCCGCTGGCCGTCCCACTCGCCGACCTGACCACTGCCCTCGATCAACTGGAATCGACTCTGCGCGCCGACCCACTGCGGCGGCGGCCCGTCCAGGCTGTGCGTGAACGAGGCGCCACCGTCGGTCGAGGTCCACCAACCGTGCGGCTCACTCAACAACGTCAGAACCCCCGGCGCGGCGTAGAGCTGGTGGTTCTCTGCCGCCGGGTGGGGATGTCGCAACTCCCGCCAGGACCGTCCGCCGTCGTCGGTGGCGAACAGTCGCGCCGGACAGTCGTCGCCGGGCGGCGGCTCGCCGCAGTTGGCGAAGAGGGCATAGCCGTGTTCGGCGTCGACGAACTCGACGTACGGAGGGTCGTACCGCTGTGGAACGGCGACCCGGACGCGGCGTACCTCTGCGACGGCGGCCGACGGAGACGGCGTGGTGACGGCCGCTCGGGACGACGGGGTCGGCGGCTTCCGGCGGACGTCGCCGATCGAACATCCAGCCAACAGGGGTACGAGCAGCAGCACCGCCCGACCTGATGTCCGTCCGATCATCTGTGTCTCCGAAGCAGTAGTCTTGCCCGGGTGCGAGTACGAGTCGAGCAGACCGCCTTACCCGGGATCGGGGTACGTCACGATCTGGTGACGGAGTCCGGACGCCGCCTGGGCGTCGTCTCCCACCGCAATGGCCGCCGTGATCTCGTGCTCTACGACCCCGACGACCCCGACGCCTGCCAGTCGGACATTCCGCTGACCGACGACGAGGCCGAGGCTCTGGCCGACATCCTCGGCGCGTCGCTGATGCTCGGCCAGCTCTCGGGGCTCCGCGAGCAGGCCGCCGGTCTGCTCACCGAGCAGATCGCCATCACGGCCGGGTCCCCGTACGTCAACCGGAAGCTCGGCGACACCAAGGCGCGTACCCGCACCAGCGCCTCCATCGTGGCAGTGCTGCGTGAAGGCGAAGTGATCGTTTCGCCACTCCCCTCCTTCCGCTTCGCGGCCGGCGATGTGGTGGTCGTTGTCGGGACCCGTAGGGGTCTCGACGGCGTGTCCGCCATCCTCGCCGACAGTGACCCGGACGGCTGAGGCGGATGCACGATTTCACCACGCTGCTCATCGAAGTCGGTGCGCTGCTGCTGTTGCTCGGGCTCCTCAGCCGGCTCAGCCGACGCTTCGGCCTCTCGCCCATTCCCCTCTACCTGCTCGCCGGGCTCGCGTTCGGGCACGGCGGGCTGCTGCCGCTGGACGCCAGCGAGGAGTTCTTCGCAGTCGGCGCCGAGATCGGCGTGATCCTCCTGCTGGTGATGCTCGGCCTGGAGTACTCGGCCAACGAGCTCGTCGGCAACCTGCGCTCGGCGGCACCGGCAGGGCTGATCGACGGCGTCCTCAACGCGCTCCCCGGCGCGGGGTTTGCCCTGCTGCTCGGTTGGGACTGGGTCGCCGCCCTGGTACTCGGCGGCATCACCTGGGTCTCCTCCTCCGGGGTGATCGCCAAGGTCCTCGCCGACCTGGGCCGGCTCGGTAACCGGGAAACCCCGGTGATCCTCTCGGTGCTGGTCATCGAGGACCTGGCGATGGCCCTCTACCTGCCGCTCGTCACCGCCGTACTGGCCGGCACCGGCCTGCTCGGCGGCGGGATCGCGCTCACCGTCGCGGTGGGCACGGTGCTGATCGTGCTGGTGGTCGCCATCCGGTACGGCCACCTGATCTCGTCCGCCCTGTCCGCGAAGGACCCGGAGGCGCTGCTGCTCGGCGTACTCGGTCTGACGTTGCTGATCGCGGGCCTCGCCGCGTCGCTCCAGGTGTCGGCGGCGGTCGGCGCGTTCCTGGTCGGCATCGCCCTCTCCGGCCCGGTGGCGCACCACGCCACCGAGTTGCTCTCGCCCCTGCGGGACCTGTTCGCCGCGGTGTTCTTCGTCTTCTTCGGCCTGGTCACCGACCCGCAGGACATTCCGCCGGTGCTGCTGCCGGCACTCGCCCTGGCCGTGGTCACCATGGCGACGAAGACGCTCACCGGCTACCTCGCCGCCCGCCGGGTCGGCATCGCGGAACCCGGTCGATGGCGGGCCGGCCTGGCACTCGTGCCCCGAGGTGAGTTCTCCATCGTCATCGCCGGGCTCGCGGTGGCCGCCGGGAGCGTCGAGCCGCGGTTGGCGGCGCTGGCCGCGACGTACGTCCTGATCACCGTGGTGACCGGGCCGATCCTGGCCCGGCTGCCGGACTTCCCGTGGTTCAAGCGGTGGCTGCGCACCCGCGCGGCGGCCCAGCGGCGGGAGTCGACCCCGGTCGTCGACTCATTGCACTGAGCTCCACCTGAACGCTGCGGCTGCGTGGGTCGCACCCTCGCGAAGGTAGAAGCGGAGATCCTCGATCGTCTTCGTGGGCCAGCAATTGCGCGGTCCGCTCGACTGCCCGGTCGCGGTCCCAATCCACGGGACGGCGACCGGGCGGGGCGAAAAGCCACTCCAGCCCCATGACGAACTGGGCCTCGGCACCCCGCTGGAACCGTCGAACATGGATTGTCACAGGAGCATCATCGGCCGCGCTGTCGATGTAGTGGACCCACCCATGCCAACGGTTGCGGAATTGCTCCCCGCGGGGACTACCGCAGCAACCGTGGGCGGGTTACCGTTTCGCCCCAGCAGCCACGGTCCGCAGGCAGCGTTGCCAGACGCGGGCGAGAGCGGAAGGTTGGCCGGTGAGCGTGCAGGAGTCGACTTTCCACGGCTTCGCCAACCCCGTCGATCCGACTCCGGCGGAGTTGCGAGCGTGGGCGTACAAGCCCGATTCGGTGCCGTTGGCCTCGATGCCACCCGACTGGGACCTGCTGGTCTCCGGTGACCGACTGGTGTTGACGCTCTTCGAGTTGGCCATGGATCCGACCTGCCCGGCCCGACGTTTCGCGCTGCACTGCCTCTACATCTACGCGGCCGACGGCATCCGGACGAACTTCCGCGCCCACCCCAAGCGCCGCTTCCGCAAACTCGTCGAACAGGCCGAGCGGGACGGCGACGAGTTGATGAAGATCTGGGCGCACAACGGCCGCGTGCTGTTGGCCCGACCGGATCTCTTCGTCTACCGGGACTGGTGCGAAGGCGGCCTGGTGCGCGAAAACCGCCGCCTCGGCTGAAACGGCCAGGCGGCTCCCTCGCCGGCGTTGGCTGGGTGCTGTTGCTGTTTGCGGCCCTTTGGAGCTGATGTCGCGAACGATTCACGCCCGGCCCGCCCAGGATCGGTCAGCCCGGATCGGGCGGTCAGTCGCGGCCGGTCGAGGTCGCGGCCGGTCGAGTTGGGTCGGGGCAGAGCTCTGGCGTGATGTCGTAAACGATTCAGCTCGAAAGGACCTACCTTCGGCCGGACACCCACCCCGAGCCGAGGGCGGCGTCCCAGCGTCCGGCCCGCACCTCCGACAGCGAACGGGCCGCGACCCCCGCTGCGGCGAACGGGCCGGGACCCCCCGTGGGTCCCGGCCCGCACGTCGGTCACCGGTCAGTCCTGCTTGTGTTCCGTCTCGCCTCGGCCCCGGTCACCCGCGTGGTCCCGTTCGCCGGCGTTGTCGCCGTCCTCGGCGAACCGACCGGCGATGATCCGGTCCCGGTAGGTCCCCTCGGTCACCTTGTCGAACTTCTCGCGGACGGTTTCGGCCAGGTTCTCCAACCGGTCCTCCGTCTGCTGGGCCATCTTCTTCGCCGGCTCCGCCATCGCTCCCCCTCGCCATGCCGGTAGGTCCGTATTAAGCCGATTGGACCCTTATCGACAGGCTAACCGAAGCGGCCCGGACCGCGCCGGGGAATCCAGCGCGGTCCGGGCCGAGAAGACAGATGCGGGTGAGGGGCAGGTCAGCGATCGGGTGTGCGGCGGGGGCGCCACACCACCAGGGCGGTGGACGTACGGTTTGTCGGCACCAGATCCCGGCCCGGGAAGCGGGCCAGCGACTCCAGTTCAGCCACCCGGCGGTACGCGGCGTCCAGCTCCGCCTCCAGCCGGGCGACCCGCTGCTGCGCCTGATCCAGCAACCGCTCCAGCCCGATGATCCGCTTGACGCCGGCCAGGTTGATCCCGTCGTCCTGGCTGAGCCGCTGCACCTCGCGCAGCAGCACCACGTCGCGGACGCTGTAGCGACGCCCGCCACCAGCGGCTCGGCCGGGCTGCACCAGCCCCAGTCGGTCGTACTGACGCAGGGTCTGTGGGTGCATCCCCGCCATCCGTGCCGCTACCGAGATCATCAGCACCTTGGCCTCGTAGGCAGGGTCGCCCGAACCGAGGAACTCGCCCGACATCCCGCTCACCTCCGCGTCCATTCCACCGGACTAACTGACTCGACGCACCCGTGCGTCGAGATGTTCCCGGGCCGCCGGCGGGGTCTGCTCGGCGAACGACTCCAGCGCCGTGCGCGCCTCGTCCGACAACCGGGCCGGCACCACCACGTCCAGTGTGACCAGCAGGTCACCGGCCTGCCCGTCACGGCGGACCACACCCTTGCCGCGGGCCCGCAGGACCCGCCCGCTCGGCGTCCCCGGCGGAACGCGCAGGGTCACCGCGCCGTCGAGCGTGGGCACCCGCAGGTCCGTGCCGAGCACGGCCTCCGCGAAGGTGACCGGCACGGAGAGCGTCAGGTCGTCTCCGGTACGCCCAAACAGCTCGTCCGGCCGAACCTTGACCTGCACGAACAGGTCACCAGCCGGGCCACCGCGCTCGCCCGGCTCGCCGCGCCCGGCCAGCCGGATGCGTTGACCGTCGGCCACCCCGGCCGGGAAGCGCACGTTCATCGTGCGGGTCTTTGTGACACCGCCGCTGCCGTGGCACTCCGGGCACTTCTCCTCGACCACTGTGCCGACGCCCTGGCAGTTGCGGCACGGCTCGGAGAAACTGAACGACCCCTGGTCGCGGGTGGTCACGCCGGCACCATGACAGACCGGGCAGGTACGCGGCTGGGTGCCGGGCTTGGCCCCGTTGCCGTGGCAGGTGTCACAGACTCCCGGCGCGCGCAGGGTCAGGGGCAGCGTCACCCCGCGCACCGCGTCGCCGAAGTCCAGCGCCACCTCGGTCTCCACGTCCCGGCCACGGGCCGGGCCGCGCGGCGCGGCCTGCCCACCGGCCTGACCACCGCTGAAGATCGAGCTGAACAGGTCCTGGAAGCCGGCGCCTCCGAAGCGACGATCGCCACCTCCGGCGCCGCCGAACATGTCGGAGACGTCGAACGGCACGCCGCCCGGCTGACCTCCACCCCGGGCGTTACGCCGGAACGCGCCCGAGCCGAAGAGGGAACGCATCTCGTCGTACTCGCGACGGCGGCCGCTGTCCGACAGCACGTTGTACGCCTCGGACGCGGCCTTGAACCGCTCCTCGGCCTTCGGGTCGCCCGGGTTGTGGTCCGGGTGCGATTCCCGGGCCACCTTGCGGTACGCCTTCTTGACGTCATCCGCGGAGGCGGCCTTGTCCACGCCGAGCACGGCGTAGAAGTCCTTCTCGATCCAGTCCTTCGAACTCACCGGTCCACCTCCTTCCGACCCTGGTGGCCCGGCCGTCCCGCCCACCGCTGCTGCGCGGTGGGCGGGACGACCCGGTCACTGTCTGGCACTATTCCGGATCCGCGACCGCTACCAGCGCGGGGCGCAGCAGCCGCTCACCGAGCTGGTAGCCGCGTCGCATGACCTGCACGCAGGTCGGCTCGCTGACGTCGGCCGAGGTCTGGTGCGCGACCGCCTCGTGCCGGGTCGGGTCGAACGGGTCGCCCTGCTCGCCGAAGGCGTTCAGGCCGAACTTGCCCAGCGCGGTGGTGAGCTGTTCCGCCACCGTGCCGAACGGCCCGACCAGGTCGCCATGCTCCCGGGCCCGGTCCAGGTCGTCCAGGATCGGCAGCAGCGCGGCCAGCACCGAGCCGGTCGCCTGCTCCTGCACGAGGCTGCGGTCACGGTCGACCCGCTTGCGGTAGTTGGCGTACTCCGCAGACACCCGTTGCAGGTCCCTGGTCCGCTCGTCGAGCTCGGCCCGGAGCGCCTCCAGCTCGGCGCCGAGCGAGGTGCCCGTGCCGCCGCCGTCCACCGGCTGCGCCGGGGCGTCCACCACCGGCGGACCGGACGGCTCCGGCCCGTCGGTGGAGTTGACCTCGACCTCGATCTCGTCGACCACGACCTCGGCGTCCTCGACCAGACCCTCGGCCGGCACACCGGTCTCCGCGTCGGCGGCGGTCCCCTCCGGCTCGGCGGTGTCGACGAGCTTGCGGTTGTTGCGGATGACGACCCGTTCCCCGTCGCCGGTCGGCTCCGTGGTCGCGGAGCCACCCGGCGTCGACCCGGTGTCGTCCGGGTCGGCGGCTCGTGGCTTCTGCGTCATACGGCTACCTCATCCCCTTCGCGGTGGACAGGTGTCGGAGGCCGACGGTCACTTCTTGCCGTCCTCGTCCACGATTTCCGCGTCGACCACGTCGTCGGCGCCGCCGGCCTGCGGGCCGGTCGCACCGGTCGCGCCGGTCGCACCCGGGCCGGACTCGCCACCCGGCTGCTGACCCTGCTCGGCCTGCTGCGAGTAGAGCAGCGAGCCGGCCTGCTGGGAGACCTGCGCCAGCTTCTCGTGCGCAGACTTGATCTTCTCGATGTCCTGACCGCCGAGGGCGCCACGCAGCTCGCCGAGCGCCTCGTTGAGCTGCTCGCGGTTCTCGCTGGGCAGCTTGTCGCCGCTCTCGGCGAGGAACTTCTCGGTCTGCCACTGGAGCGCCTCGGCCACGTTGCGGGTCTCGGCGTCGTCGCGGCGGCGCTTGTCCTCCTCCGCGTGCTCCTCGGCGTCCCGGCGCATCCGCTCGATGTCGTCCTTCGGCAGCGAGGAGCCACCGGTGATCGTCATCTTCTGTTCCTTGCCGGTGCCCAGGTCCTTGGCGTGCACGTTGACGATGCCGTTGGCGTCGATGTCGAAGGCGACCTCGATCTGCGGCACGCCGCGCGGCGCCGGCGGGAGGCCGGTCAGCTCGAAGGTGCCGAGCTTCTTGTTGTAGGCCGCGATCTCCCGCTCACCCTGGAACACCTGGATCAGCACCGACGGCTGGTTGTCGTCCGCCGTGGTGAAGACCTCGGAACGCTTGGTCGGGATGGTGGTGTTGCGCTCGATCAGCTTGGTGAAGATGCCGCCCTTGGTCTCGATGCCCAGGCTGAGCGGGGTCACGTCGAGCAGCAGAACGTCCTTGACCTCACCCTTGAGCACACCGGCCTGGAGGGCGGCGCCGACGGCGACCACCTCGTCCGGGTTGACGCCCTTGTTGGGGTCACGACCGGTGAGCTGCTTGACCAGGTCCGTCACGGCGGGCATCCGGGTCGAACCGCCGACCAGGATGACGTGCTCGACGTCGGAGATCTTGATCCCGGCGTCCTTCACGGCCTGCTCGAACGGGCCCTTGCAACGGTCCAGCAGGTCCTGCGTCATCCGCTGGAACTCGGCGCGGCTGAGCGTCACGTCGAGGTGCAGCGGGCCGGCCGCGCCGGCGGTGATGTACGGCAGGTTGATGTTGGTGGTGGTGGCGGCGGACAGCTCGATCTTGGCCTTCTCGGCTGCCTCGCGGAGCCGCTGGAGGGCCATCTTGTCCTGAGACAGGTCGATGCCGTGCTCACCGCGGAACGTCTTGACCAGGTGGTCGATGATCCGCTGGTCCCAGTCGTCGCCACCGAGCTGGTTGTCACCGCTCGTCGACTTGACCTCGACGACGCCCTCGGCCAACTCCAGCAGCGACACGTCGAAGGTGCCGCCGCCGAGGTCGAAGACCAGGACGGTCTGCTCCTTGGAGCCCTTGTCCAGCCCGTACGCCAGGGCGGCCGCGGTCGGCTCGTTGACGATCCGCAGCACGTTGAAGCCGGCGATCTCACCGGCCTCCTTGGTGGCCTGGCGCTGGCTGTCGTTGAAGTAGGCCGGGACGGTGATCACCGCGTCGGTGATCTGCTCGCCCAGGTACGCCTCAGCGTCCCGCTTGAGCTTCATCAGCGTCCGGGCCGAGATCTCCTGCGGGGTGTACTTCTTGCCGTCGATGTCGACGGACCAGTTCGTGCCGACCTCGCGCTTGACCGACCGGATCGTCCGGTCCGGGTTGGTCACCGCTTGACGCTTGGCGACCTCGCCGACGAGCACCTCGCCGTTGCGGGCGAACGCGACGATCGACGGAGTCGTCCGCGACCCCTCAGCGTTGGCGATGACGGTGGGCTCACCGCCCTCGAGAACGCTGACGCAGGAGTTCGTCGTGCCGAGGTCGATACCGACCGCACGTGCCATCTTCGCTTCCTCGCTTCGTAAGGTTGTGCAGGTGACGGGCGTCGCCCGTGGGCTGCTGGCGAGCACCGCCCGCAGCGGGCCCCACCACAAGTTGAGTGAACTTGACTCAATAGTGCCACGCGTTGGCCAATCGTCAAGTTGACTTGAGTCACCCCGACGCAACCCACCCGTTATTACCGTCCGGTTGTCTTCCCTTGCATCGGTCGGGCACGCTTTAGCGGTGACGACGCACGGCGATCCCGCCACCCGTTCCGGTGCGCCCGCCGTCGCAGCCCGCACCGACCCGCCGGACGCCGCGGAGGAGCCGCCCGCCACCACCGGGGACGACGGCCTCCCCGGCGCACTGTCGGGCCTCCGGGAGGCGATCGGCGCGACCCGGTATCCCCTCGCGCTGCCCTCTGCCAGCTCCGCCCGGCAGACCGCGACTGCCCTCACCGACCAGCTCGACGACTACCTGCTGCCCCGACTCGCCCGACTCGACGCCCCACTGCTCGTGGTGGTCGGCGGCTCCACCGGCGCGGGCAAGTCGACCCTGGTCAACAGCCTGGTCAAGGCACGGGTCAGCGCCGCCGGCGTGCTCCGGCCGACCACCCGCTCCCCGGTGCTGGTGTGCAACCCGTCCGACGCGGCCTGGTTCCGGCAGGGTGACCTCCTGCCCGGGCTGACCCGCACCACCGAGCCGAGCGACGATCCGCGCGCCCTGCACCTCGTCACCGCACCGGCCCTGCCCGCCGGGCTGGCCTTCCTCGACGCGCCCGACATCGACTCGGTCGTCGACGCCAACCGGGCGCTCGCCACCCAACTGCTGGCCGCCGCCGATCTGTGGCTCTTCGTCACCACCGCCGCCCGGTACGCCGACGCGGTGCCCTGGGAGCTGCTGCGCAGTGCCCGCGCGCGAGGCGCGGTGATCGCCATGGTGCTGGACCGGGTGCCCGCCGAGGCCATCGACGAGATCGCCGCGCACCTGACCGAGATGCTCGCCGAGCAGGATCTCGGCCGGGCGCCGCTGTTCGTGTTGCCCGAAACCTGGGTCGACGGCCAGGGGCTGCTACCCGAGGGAGTCACCGCGCCGCTGGCCGACTGGTTCGCCCGGTTGGCCGCCGACGTGGACGCGCGGGCGGCGGTGGTCCGCCAGACCCTCGACGGGGCGCTGGCCGCACTACACCCCGCCGTGGAGGATCTGGCCGACGCCGCCGACGAGCAGCTCGCCGCCGCCGACGGGCTGGACGAACGGGTCCTGGCCGCGTACCGGGGGGCCGAACGCACCGTCGAGCAGGGGCTTCAGGACGGCCGCCTGCTCCGAGGTGAGGTGCTCGCCCGCTGGCAGGAGTTCGTCGGCACCGGCGAGCTGTTCCGCACGCTGGAGGCACGGATCGGCCGCCTACGGGACCGGGTCGTGGCCGCCGTCACCGGCCGGCCGGCACCCGCCGTCGAGTTGCGCAACGCCATCGAGTCCCAGCTGGTGACACTGCTGCGCGGGGTGGCCTCGGAGGCCGCCGAATCCGCGTACACCGGGTGGAAGGCGCACCCGGCGGGCACCGGGCTGCTCGATCCGGCGCTCGCCCACCCGAGCGACGACCTGCCCGAGCGCGCCGAGCGCATGGTCCGGGACTGGCAGCGCGGAGTGCTGGAACTGGTTCGGGTCGAGGGCGGGGACAAGCGGTTCGTGGCCCGCACCGCCGCGTACGCGGTGAACGCCACAGGGCTGGCCGTGATGATCGCCGTCTTCGCCTCCACCGCGTTCATCCCGACCGGGCTGGAGTTGGCCACCGGGGCCGGCACCACTGTCGCCGCGCAGGCCGTCCTCCAGGCGATCTTCGGTGACCAGGCGGTGCGTACCCTCGCCGCCAAGGCCCGCGCCGACCTGCTGGACCGGGTGCGGACGCTGCTCGACGCGGAGGCCGACCGCTTCCTGAGCCGCACCGCCGACGCGCGCCCCGCCACGGACGCCGGCGACGGGCTGCGCCGGGCCGCCGGCCGGGTCGAGCTGGCCCGGCATCGCAGCGGGCTGTCCGCCGGCGACGAGGAGGGTCACCGGTGAGCAACATCGCCGGCCGGGTACGCGAGGTGTTCCGCGGGGACCAGCGGGTCGACGCCGACGCGCTGATCGCCCGGCTCGACGCGGTACGCCGGTTCCTGACCGCCGTGGACGGTCTGCTGCCGGACGCCGACCTGGTGCCCGCGCACACACTTGTCGAGCGGGCCGGCACCCGGCTCGCGCTGTCCCGGGACCACACGGTGGTCGCCCTGGCCGGCGCCACGGGCAGCGGAAAGTCCAGCCTCTTCAACGCGTTGGCCCAGCTGGAACTCTCGCCGGTCGGGGTCCGCCGGCCGACCACCGGCGTCACCCACGCCTGCGTGTGGGGGCCGTTGGAGGGCGCCAACCATCTGCTCGACTGGATCGGCGTACTGCCCCGACACCGCTTCGTCCGGGAGAGCGCCCTGGACGCGGACGACGAGACGGCCCTGCACGGGCTGATCCTGCTCGATCTGCCCGACTTCGACTCGGTGCAGCGATCTCACCGACTTGAGGTGGACCGCCTCCTCGGCCTCGTCGACCAGGTGGTCTGGGTGGTCGACCCGCAGAAGTACGCCGACCGGGTCATCCACGACAGCTACCTGCGCGAGTTCCACAGGCACCGCGACGTCACACTTGTCGTGCTCAACCAGGCCGACCGGCTGCCGCCGGCCGAGGTGCCCCGGGTCATGGACGACCTGCGTCGGTTGCTCGACACGGACGGGCTGACCGGTGTGCCCCTGCTGGCCACCACCGCCGTCGATCCGGCCGGGATGGTCGGGCTGCGCAGCGCCCTGGAGCGCACGGTCGCCGAGCGGCAGGCCGCGTTACGCCGGCTCGCGGGTGACGTCGACACGGTCGTCGCCGGTCTGGACGAGCTGGTCGGCTCGGCCCGGCCGGCCGGGGGCCCGGACGACACCGCCATCAACGGGCTGAACCGGGCGTTGGCCGGGGCGGCCGGGGTGCCCGCGGTGACCGAGGCCGTGGAGCGGGCGTACCGGCACCGGGCCGGCGCGGCCACCGGCTGGCCCGTGGTCCGAGGGTGGCGGCGGTTGCGACCCGACCCGCTGCGTCGGCTGCACCTGCCCGGCCCGACCGGTGACCAGGCCGACCCGGCGGAGAGCCTGGTCGCGGCCACCTCGGTACCGGACCCGACGGCCGCCCAGCGCTCGGCGCTCGGCCTCGCCATCCGCGCGGTGGCCGACCGGGCCGCCGCCGACCTGCCCGCCGCCTGGCCCGGCGCGGTGACCTCCGCCGCCCGGTCCCGCCTCGGCGACCTGCCGGACGCCCTGGACCGCACGATCGCCGGCACCGACCTCGGCCTCGACCGTCGACCGCTGTGGTGGCGGATCGTCGGCGGTGCGCAGTGGTTGGTCACCCTCGCCGCCGTGGTCGGGCTGGGCTGGCTGGTGCTCGGCTACGCGCTGCGGGCGCTCGGCCTGCCCGCGCTGGACAACCCGATGCTCGGTCAGGTGCCGCTGCCGACAGTGCTGCTGCTCGGCGGCCTGCTGGCCGGCCTGCTGGTGGCGGCGCTGACCCGTCCGGTGGTGCGCTGGGCCGCCCGGCGGGTCCGGGCCCGCGCCGAACAGCGGCTGACGGCACGGGTCGCCCAGGTGGGCGACGAGTACGTGCTGGCACCGGTACGGATCGTGCTCGGCTCGTACGCGCAGGCACGCGACGCGCTGCGGGACGCCGCACGCCGCTGACGCTCCGCACGGCCCGCTACCGCTCTGAGTACGCCCACAGCGGCGTAGGGTCGGAGCATGGCCACGCCTCAGACCCCCTACGACGCGGTGCTGCACGCCGCACGCGACGTGACCAAGCTGGAGTCCGCCCTCGACGCCGAAATGCTCGGCAGCGCCCTGCTGGGCAGTGTCTACGCGATCGCGGAAACCGACCGCGACACCGCCGTACGGGAGTTCGTCACCGGTTTCCTCGCCGCCACCACCCGTCGCAGAGTCGCGGCGGCGACCACCATCCGGCAGGTCTTCGCCACGCTCGTCCCGACCGCCGAGGGCGCCGAGCGGGTGCGTCCGGGCAGCCAGGCGCCCACCTGGACGACCCAGCTCGGCCGGGTGCACCTCACCGGCACCTGGGCGTACGGCGACGTGTACGGCGATCAGACCTCCTACCTCGCGACCTTCGCCTACGACGACGAGTCCGGTGGCTCGGAGCACGCACTGGTGGCCCTGGTGGACCACAACATCGGCATCACCAAGGACATCTTCGTGGGCGGGCCGGCCGAACGGATCCTGGACCAGGTCCGGCAGATGTGCGCCGACGACGAGTTGACCTGGTTCCGTACCGAGGATCCAGCCCGGTTCCGGGGCGAGGTGGCCCGCCATCTGGCGGTCACCGACGACCTGGGCGAGTTGCCCGGCGAGGGGTCGCTCGCCACCGACCGGGCGTTGGTCGGTGCCCGGCTGGCGATGCTGCCCACCGCGGCCGACCCGACCGTTCCGGCGGAGGTCGAGCCGCTCTCCGCGGCCGAGCGCACCGACCTGGTCCGGCAGTTCCTCGCCGCGCCGGAGGCCGCCCGCTTCGGGCTGGACGCCGTCGACGGCCCCGAGTTGGCCTCGCTGCACTTCTGCCTGAGCCTGCTGCTGGACCACTCGGCGAGCTTCCCGGACGCCGACCCGATGCGCTGGAGCCCTGCGGTGTCCGGGCTCTTCCTGCTCGACTGGGTGCACCGCCGGGCCGTGCTGGACATGGACGACGCGGCGATGCTGCCGCGGGTGCTGCGGGCCTGGGCACGGTACGCGTCGCGCCAGCGCGGGCTGCCCGAGGCGGCGGCGGCGCGCACCGACGAGGCGATCGAGGAGATGGTGCCGGAGTTCGCCCGTCTCTACTCGACAGGTGAGCGGCGCAGCGCGGCCACCGCTGCCGTGGCGCAACTGATGGCCGACGGGGTGGATCCGGACGACCCGGCCGCGCTGGACGCCTGGATCGAGGCGAACCGGCACCGCCTCGCCGACGACGGCGCCTGACGGCGTCCGAGGGTGGGCGGCTCCGCGCCGCCCGCCCGGCCAGCCGGCACGGCCCGCCCCGGTAAGGCGCAGCGCCGCCCCGGGTCGCCCTAGCGCAGCGGGCCGAAGACCACAGCGGCGATCAGGGCGCCGAGGGCACCTCCGGCCAGCACCTGGGCCATCGTGTGGTCCCTCAGCCGTACCCGGGACCAGCCGACCACCGCCAGCAGCGGTGCCGCGACGACCAGCCGCGTCCCGAAGGTCAGCATCAGGATGACGAGCGTGCCGGCGGCCACCGCCGAGTGGATCGACATCTTCCACCAGTGGCTGACCGACACGGCGACGACGAGGCCGACCAGCCCGGCCACCGCCAGCGCCAGCACCGGGCGGGGCGCGCCGAACACGGCGAGCAGGGCGAGCCCCGCCGCGACCGAACCGAGGCCGACCAGCAGCGGCGCCCGGCGCTGCTCCCGGCGGCCGACGTGGTGGTCGGTGAGCCGGCCACGGCGTACCCCGCCGACGATGTAGGCGAGCGGGATGCCGGTGACGAAGAGGGTGGCGAGCAGACCCCAGGCGAGGCCCTGACCGGGGCGGCTCGCGCTGTGCCAGCTCACGGTGAGGATCAGCAGCGACACGAGCACCGCCGGTGCGGTCACCTCGGTGACCAGCCTGGCGATCCGCAACCCCGGGCCGGGTCGGGTGGTGACCGGGCGGAGTTCCGCACCGCCGCCCACGCCACCCCCTCCGGTACGCGCCTACCGCCGAACACCGCCGGCACCGGACGGGCCGCGTCTGCTCGTCACCGTACCGTCGGCGACACCGCGAGGTGCGTCGGTCCGGCCAGCGGCGCCGGGCTGACGCTGGGCGTCGGGGCGACGGCCGACGGCGACGGGATCGCCGGGCTGGGCCGGCGGGTCGGTACCGCGGGCGGTGTGGGTGTGGGGGCCGGCACGGACCGGGTGCTGGTCGGCACGGCGGTCGCGGTCGCGTCGTCGGTCGGCGTAGGTGTCGGGTCCAGTGTCGGGTCCAGCGTCGGCGTCGGGTCCAGCGTCGGGCTCAGGGTCGGATCGGGGTCGGCCGAGCCGGTCGGATCCGGGTCGGTGGGATCCGGGTCCGGCGGATCGGTCGGGTCGGTCGGGTCGGTCGGGTCGGTCGGGTCGGTCGGATCCGGGTCCGGCGGGTCGGTCGGGTCGGGGTCGTTCGGCGGCGGCGGAGCGCCGGGCGGGGGTACGGGCGGAGAGGTGCTCCGCGTGGGTTTCGGCGCCACCGCCGGGGCGGTCGTCGGCAGGGCCGGCCCGGCATCGGCCGCGGCGGGCCCCGGCAGTGGACGCCGCGGGGCGGCGGGCAGCCAGCCGCCGGTCGGTCCGACGCTGGGCGTGCCGAGCGGCGGAAGCGGCGGTTGGCTGGTCGTCGGCAGCGGGATCACCACCGGACCGACGGACGGGGTCGGCATGAACGGGGTGCTGCTGTCCGGCAGGGCGGTGCTGCCCGGGGTGGCCGAGCCCGCGCTGATCGCGGCGAGGATGGGCATCGACGCGGTGCCGGCCAGTAGCGCGACGGTGAGCAGGTACCCGCGGGTGGGGCCACCGGCGCCGGGGGCACGGTGAACGCCGACCATCCGGCGGTAGCCGCCGACCGACCGGTGCCGACCAAGCGCTGGTGTGCCGGGACCGTCACCTGGCTCGTACACCGCACACCCCTTGTCGTCGACCGTCGGAGACATGGATGAACGCCGCCGGGGCAAGAACCCGACAAATAACCTGATAGGCGCGATCCTGCGGGAACCAGCCTCGCGCAGTCACCCTGCGTCAGCCAACCTCCACCGCGTGTCGACACGCGATGCTGGCCGAACGGTGACGAATCGTGCCGCAACGCATGGGAAACGTAGGCCGGCGTGATGGCGACAAACGGCGTCAAAGCGGTGGCGGTCGGAACGCGGGGGCAGGCGTACTGTGGGCGCGCTCACCTGCTCTGCGAATATGGAGCACGACGGCAACGCAGCCGTGACCTCCGCGCACCCTCGCGGCAGGCGCGGTTGAACGCCGGCGCTCCCGATCCGGGTTCGGCCAGAACCCGGTTCACGCCGTGCGGCAACCCCCACCGGGGCTAGGCGCGGCCGCCAGGAACCGGCCCGGCAGCAGCCGGGCAGGCGCACGAGTTGCGCGGCCGGGTGACCCCCCGGTGCCGACGCAGACACGACAGGGAGAGACCGATGGCAAAGGGCGACCCCGGGGGCACCACCCGCAGCAGGCGGGCCACACCCCGCTCCAGGAAGGGCGCGGCCGGCGACCCCGCGCTGGTGCAGCTACTCACTCCCGAAGGCGAGCGGATCGACAGCGCCACCGGGCCGGACGGCACCGAGTACCGCGTCGACTTCACCGACGAGGAGTACCGCGGTCTCTACCGCGACCTGGTGCTGGTCCGGAAGTTGGACGCCGAGGCGACAGCTCTCCAGCGCCAGGGCGAGCTGGGCCTCTGGGCCAGCCTGCTCGGCCAGGAAGCCGCCCAGGTCGGCTCCGGGCGGGCGCTGCGTACCCAGGACATGGCCTTCCCGACCTACCGGGAACACGGCGTCCTCTACTGCCGGGGCATCGACCCGATCATGCCGCTCGGCCTGTTCCGCGGCGTCGACCAGGGCGGCTGGGACCCGAACGAGTTCAAGTTCAACATGTACACGATCGTCATCGGCGCGCAGACCCTGCACGCGACCGGCTACGCGATGGGCATCACCATCGACGGCAAGACCGGCACCGACGACGGTGAGGCCGCGATCGCCTACTTCGGCGACGGCGCCACCAGCCAGGGCGACGTGAACGAGGCGTTCGTCTGGGCCAGCGTGTTCAACGCGCCGCTTGTCTTCTTCTGCCAGAACAACCAGTACGCGATCTCCGAGCCGCTGGAGCGGCAGACCCGGGTCCCGCTCTACCAGCGGGCCGCCGGCTTCGGCTTCCCCGGCGTACGGGTGGACGGCAACGACGTGCTCGCCACGTACGCGGTCACCCGCACCGCGCTGGACAACGCCCGCCTCGGACAGGGGCCGAGCCTGATCGAGGCGTACACCTACCGGATGGGCGCGCACACCACCTCCGACGACCCGACCCGCTACCGCATCGCGAGCGAGGTCGAGGCGTGGCAGGCCAAGGACCCGATCGCCCGGGTCAAGGTCTTCCTGGAGAAGCAGAAGATCGCCGACGCGGACTTCTTCGCCGAGATCGACGAGCAGGCCCGCCGCGAGTCGGTGCACCTGCGCGAGCGGGTGCTCGCCATGCCCGACCCGGCGCCGGTGACGATGTTCGACCACGTCTACCCCAACGGGTCTCCGCTGCTCGACGAGCAGCGCGCGAAGTTCAGCCGCTACATGGAGTCGTTCGAAGGGAGCGCCCACTGATGGCCACGGAGACGCTCACCATCGGCAAGGCCCTCAACACCGGTCTGCGCCGCGCCCTCGAGAACGACCCCAAGGTCATCATCATGGGCGAGGACGTCGGCAAGCTCGGCGGCGTCTTCCGGATCACCGACGGTCTGCAGAAGGACTTCGGCGACCAGCGGGTCATCGACACCCCGTTGGCCGAGTCCGGCATCATCGGCACGGCTGTCGGTCTGGCCATCCGCGGCTACCGACCGGTCTGCGAGATCCAGTTCGACGGCTTCGTCTACCCCGCGTACGACCAGATCGTGTCGCAGGTGGCGAAGATGCACTACCGCTCGGGCGGCCGGCTCAGCATCCCCATGGTGATCCGGATCCCGTTCGGCGGCGGCATCGGCGCGGTCGAGCACCACTCCGAGTCGCCGGAGGCGTACTTCGCGCACACCGCCGGCCTGAAGGTGGTGACCTGCTCCAACCCGCAGGACGCGTACGTGATGATCCAGCAGGCCATCGCCTCGGACGATCCGATCGTCTTCCTGGAGCCCAAGCGGCGCTACTGGGAGAAGGGCCAGGTCGACCTGGACGCGCCGCTGTCCGACGCGTACCCCCTGCACTCGGCCCGGGTCGTGCGGCCCGGCAGCGACGCCACCGTGCTGGCCTACGGCCCGATGGTGCGGACGTGCCTGGAGGCGGCGACCGCCGCCGCGGAGGACGGCCGGGAGCTGGAGGTCATCGACCTGCGCTCGCTCTCGCCGCTGGACCTGACCGCGGCGTACGAGTCGGTGAAGCGCACCGGCCGCGCGGTCGTGGTGCACGAGGCGCCGTCCAACATCGGCCTCGGCGCCGAGTTGGCCGCCCGGATCACCGAGGAGTGCTTCTACTCCCTGGAGTCGCCCGTGCTGCGGGTGACCGGCTTCGACATCCCCTACCCGGCCGCCCGGGTGGAGGAGGAGTTCCTGCCCGACCTCGATCGGGTGCTCGACGCCGTCGACCGCACCTTCGGCTGGTGAGCGACATGTCCCGGATCAAGACGTTCAACCTGCCCGACCTGGGCGAGGGGCTGACCGAGGGCGAGATCCTGGCCTGGCTGGTCAAGGTCGGCGACACCATCGAGCTGAACCAGCCGATCGTCGAGGTGGAGACGGCGAAGGCGGCCGTGGAGATCCCGGCGAAGTGGGCCGGGCAGGTGCAGGCGATCCACCACCCGGAGGGCACCACTGTCGAGGTCGGTACGCCGATCATCGCGATCGACACCGACCCGGGAGCTGGCCCGCTGGAGACGCCGTCGACCACTGCCACGCCCAGCGGTGACCTGCCCACCCCGTCGGCGGCCTCGCTGGCGGCGGTGGAGGTGGCACCGGCCGAGGGCATGGTCGAGCCCGGCCTGATCGGCGGTGCGGCCCCTGGTGGCCGGACGGCGGTGCTGGTCGGCTACGGCCCGCGTACGACCGCCGCGAAGCGCCGTCCCCGCAAGGGCGAGGTCCCCGCGCAGGCCGTGGCGACCCCCGCCACCCCCACGATTCCGGCACCACAGGTCCATGATCGACGCGGTGGGACGAGCGGCGGCGTGTTGGCCAAGCCGCCGGTGCGCAAGCTCGCCAAGGATCTCGGGGTCGACCTCGGCACGCTGACCGGGTCGGGGCCGCTCGGCTCGATCACCCGGGAGGACGTGCAGCAGGCGGCGAACGGCGCGACAGTTGTGGTTGCCGAGCCGATCGCTGCGGCGACCGCGCCCAGCTTCGGAGCGGACCGGGAGCAGCGCATTCCGGTCAAGGGCGTCCGCAAGCTCACCGCCGAGAACATGTCCCGTTCGGCGTTCACCGCCCCGCACGTGACGGAGTTCCTGACCGTCGACGTGACCCGGGCGATGAAGGCACTGGACCGGCTGCGCGGCCGCAGGGAGTGGCGCGACGTACGGGTCTCGCCGCTGCTGCTGGTGGCGAAGGCGGTCCTGCTGGCGGTGCAACGGCACCCGATGGTCAATTCGACCTGGGCGGGCGACGAGATCGTGGTCAAGGAGTATGTCAACCTCGGCATCGCGGCGGCCACCGAGCGCGGTCTGATCGTGCCGAACGTCAAGGACGCCGGCCGACTCTCGCTGCGGGAGTTGGCGGACGCGCTGACCGACCTGGTGCAGACGGCGAAGTCCGGTCGCACCTCCCCGGCGGCCATGTCCGGCGGCACCCTGACCATCACCAACGTCGGCGTGTTCGGGGTGGACACCGGCACACCGATCCTGCCGCCGGGCGAGTCCGCGATCCTGGCCTTCGGTGCGGTGCGGGAGATGCCCTGGGTGCACAAGGGCAAGGTCAAGGTTCGCCAGGTCACCACGCTGGGGCTGAGCTTCGATCACCGGATCATCGACGGTGAGCTGGGGTCGAAGTTCCTGCGGGACGTCGGCGACTTCCTCACGGATCCGGAGGCGGCGCTGCTCGCCTGGACCTGATCTTCGCAACGCCAGCCACGGCCGGTGTGCCACGGGTTAACGCCCGGCACACCGGCCGTGTCCGTTGGGCGACGGAACCATCGGTCAGACGGCCTGTTGACCTTCGATTGTTAGGCAGGTGTCTCAACTCACCTAATAATCGATGGAAGTTCCCCGGCTTCTGCTGTTGAATAGACACATCAGGGGCTGACAACCGAATAGCCAGGGGGACCCACCAATGAGCATGATCGAGCGAATCCGCAACCACCGCGACGCCACCCGCCGCGCCCGTGCCATCGAGCACGCGCTGCGCTCGGCGAACTCGCCGGCGGTTCGCGAGGAGATCCTCGCCATCGCCCAGCGTCACATGAGCTGACGCCCCACGACATTCCGCATCTCCTCCAGATCGACGGCCCACCCGGCCCACCGGGTGGGCCGTCGGCGTTTCCCAGCCACCCACCACCGGGATTCCGCCCTGCCGCAGCGCCCGGTACGGTGGGCTTCGGTCGCCGCCCGCCGACCCGGCAGAGACCGAACCGACAGAAGCTGCTCGACACCAACCGGCGACGGTGAGTGACGGCCAGTGCTCCTTGGACGTGTCGTGCCACCACCCGATACCGTGCGGGGAGCCGGCGCAGCGGTACGCCGGTGACGCCGGCAGCCATGCCGAGGAGACCGATCGGCACCGGCGAGCCGACATGTGATGGAGGAGGCGCACCCATGACGTCCGAGGGCCCGCACCGCCCCGGCCAAGAGCCGGACGAGGTGTCACCGGGCGCCGGCGGACCGGCGCCGTACGGCGACCGCCCGGCGCAGCCGGACAACGGCCAGAACGCCGCCGGTCCCGACCTGGGCTGGGCACCCCCGCCCCCGACGCGGCCCAACCCGTCGGCGCCGGCATGGGCGACCCAGCCGGAGCAGCCACCGGCCCCCGCCTGGGGCGCCGCCGCTGCTCCGCAGCCCAACGACCCGGCGCAGCCCGCCTGGGCCGCGGGCGGTGGCGCGAGCGAGCCGCCGCAGCAGCAGCCCGGCGGGTGGCCCGGCAACGATGGCGCGTCCGCTCCGGCGCAGCCCGACCCCTGGGCCGCCCAGCAACAGGGCTGGACGCCCGCCGAGCAGACCTCACCCGCGCCGGCCTGGACCCCGAACACCCCCGCTGAGCAGCCCGACTGGGTGCAGGTGCAGCCGGCCGCGCGGGGCGCCGCGCAGGTTCCCCCCGCCACCGCCGCCTGGCCAGCCCAGGAGGACCCGGCCAACGGCTGGGGCGGCGCGGCGCAGGCCAACCCTCCCGCCGCTGACTGGCGCGGGGCAGAGTCTGCGCAGTCCGACGCACCGCAGGCCGCCGGCTGGTCCGGTGGCGCTCAGCAGGACCAGGGCGCTGGCAACAGCGGCTGGCCCGCCGGCGGTGCCCGGGACGACCAGCCGGTGTGGACTCCGGCGGAGCAGTCGCCACCGGCCTGGGGCCAGCCCGCCGAAGCAACCGAGCAGCCCGCCCCCGGCTGGGGTCAGGCCGCCGAAGCGACCGAGCAGTCCGCCCCGGGCTGGGGTCAGGCCGCCCCGCCGAACGCCGCCCGTGGCGCTGCCCAGGTCCCGGCTCCGACGACGACCTGGCCCGCACAGGACGACCCGGCCAACTCCGGCGGGTGGGCCGCGCAGCAGCAGGCGCAGCCCGCAGGGTGGAACGACGGCAGCGACGCACGGCAGGACCAGCCCGCGCGGCAGGACCAGCCCGCTCAGCCGGCCGCCTGGGGCGCCGCCGAGGGCCGCCCACAGCAGCCCGACTGGGTGCTCTCCCAACCTGAGCAGCCGACCGAGCGGCCGGAGCAAACGGGGTGGACCCCCGCGGAGCCGAGCAACCTCCCCGCCCGTGCCAGCGCCAGCGTGCCCACCAGCGGCGGCGCGCCCAACTGGGCCGCCAGCCAGGACAACGCCGCACAGGGCAACTCCGGCGGCGTGGCGGAGGTCGAGCCGTGGGCGCCCGGTGAGGTGTGGGGTCGCGCCGAGGCCGAAGCTTCCGCGCAGTCCCGTGGCGGCTGGGAGGCGGACCGGGGCGACGAGGCACCGGTCTACCAGCCCGGGCCCGCGCCGGGCATCTCACCGGCGAACGCGGTACCGCTGCCTCCGCAGGAGCAGCGCGTCCCGGGCGCCAGCCTGGCCGCCGCCCCGCCGGCCGACTACGCGCCCCAGGCCCAGTTCGCTCCGATCCCCGAGCAGCCCGCCTACGCCGAGCGGGAGACCCCGGACGCCGCCGCGCAGTACGGTGGCCGCCCCGAGGACGTCTCAGCGAGCGGCGCGGTGGTTCCTGCCCCGCGTACCTCTCCGGAGTCCGGAGCGGGCCGCGCGGTCGTCCCGGTGTCGGACGCCGAGTCGGCAGCCGGCGCGGCGGCCCGGGCCACGGCGAGCGCTTCGGTGCCGCTGGCCAGCCGGGTGATGCCCCCGACCGACCAGGCCATCCGACCGACCGGCACGGCAACACCGCAACCCCGGGTGTACGGCCGCCCGGCTCGACCGGAGCCGGAGGCCGAGCCGGAGCCGGAGGCGTTCCAGGGCGACCCGGGCGCGGACCGCCAGGGTGCTCCCGAGTGGCAGAACGACGCACCACGGCAGGCCACGCCCGACTGGCAGAGCGAGGGGCAGCGGCAGATCGCCCCCGACTGGCAGAACGACGCGCAGCGGCAGATCGGGCCCGGCTGGGGCGGCGAGTCTCCGGCCGATCCGCGCTTCGACGACCGGCAGCCCCCACCGAACGCCTTCAACGAGGCCCCGGCGGCGCCACCGGCGTTCCCGCCCGGTGTGCCGTCCTTCGTCGACGCCCCGGGCAACAACAGGCCGGTGAACGGCACTCGGCCGCACGCCGGTGCCGAGCCGCCGGCGGACCAGTTCGGCGGCCCGGCGTCGCCTGCCGCTGGCACGGTGAACGGGACGCCGACCTTCGGTGCGCCGAACTTCGGCGGGCCGGGCTCCAGCGGCCCGGGCTCCAGCGGGCCGGACTTCGGCGGCCCGGGCTCCAGCGGGCCGGACTTCGGCGGCCCGGGCTCCAGCGGGCCGGACTTCGGCGGCCCGGGCTTCGGCGGTCCGGCGACCGAACCGGCGCCGGGCGGCGCCTTCCCGCCGTCATTCCCGCCACCGCCACAGTCCGCGCCGTCCTGGGGCCAGGAGACCGGCCAGGCCGACCAGGGCCGGTTCGACTCGTTCAAGCCGGCCGCCGACGAGCCAAAGGTGGAGCCACCGACGCCGAAGGTACGCAACGGCCGGGTGCTGGCCGCGGTGCTGATCGCCGCGGTGCTCATCCTGGCGGTGCCGCTCGGCCTGCTGCTGCTGCTCGGCAAGGTCGGCGGGGACGACACCCCGGCCTTCGACCCGGCGGTCGGCACCTGCGTGAAGCAGTCCGGGCAGGGCGGCGCCACTGCGGCGGACTGCGGCGAGGCGAGCGCGTTCACGATCGTCTCGAAGGTGGACGCCAAGGAGAAGTGCGCCGACCCGACGCAGCCCCACGTGGTGCTGCCGGGCGGGGGCACCAACCGGGTGCTCTGCCTGAAGCCGGCCACGAAGTAGCTCCACCGACGGCGGGGTCACGGGCAACCGTGGCTCCGCCGTCGTCGTACCCGCAGGTGGTGTCGGCGTCTCGGGCACAATCCGGTTGTCGTGACTCGACCCCTTGATCGTTGGCAGCTGAGCAACCCGACACGCCGAGCACTGCACTGCTGAGCTGCCAACGATCGCCACGACCGACCCCGAGCAACGTCAAACTGGCTCGTCGATGCGTATGGCAAGTCACGTCGGCCGCTTCCCCGGGCGCGACTCCGGCGGAGCAGTTGGCCTTGGGCTGTTGCCTCCGCGCGGACGGAGGGGCACCGATAGCAGGAACTGCGCGTACAGGTCGACCACCGGCACCGCCGGGAGGTCGTTCACGGCCATCACGAACTGACTCGCGAGGTAGGTCGCCGCCGCCCAGGAATCGCCGGCCGCGAGCGTGGCCCTTGCAGAAGGACACGGGTACGGCTGTCGACACGCCTCGCAGTGCCACGTCGGACGCTGCGGCCGGTGGTCGTTCACCAGTGCCGCCCTACGTTGGCCAGGGGCAGGCCGTGGACGCACGCGCGGGACCACCACCGGCGACAGCGGTGCACGAGATCGGACCGTACCGGCTTCACTGCTCGACGTGGAGGCATAGGCTCGACTTTGACTGACCGGTTGGCAGGTCGTCAACCCCTCCGGTGACAAGTTGCCTACTCGTGTCACCGGATGGTCCGACCGTGCGCGTAATGGCCCTCTCGGAGGTCGCCGACTACCTCGGCGTCTCTCGCCAGCGCGCCGCGATCCTGGTAGACCGCCCGGACTTCCCGTCCCCGATGGAGACGTTGACCGTCGGCCGTATCTGGGACGCGGCAGAGGTCCGCGAGTACGCCGCGAAGCGCCGGGAGCGCAACGAAGGCGGCGCAGGCTAGGACGCTTGTCGTACGGGTCACGGCGGCTGGGCCCACGGCGCGTGGCAGGCTGGCAGGCATGGGAACGACAGCGCGTGTGCGCGCCCCCGAGCTACGAGGCCGGCAGTGGCTCAACACCGGTGGGCGCGAACTGAAGCTCGCCGACCTTCGCGGCAAGATCGTCATCGCAGATTTTTGGACGTTCTGCTGTATCAACTGCCTGCACGTGCTCGATGAGCTGCGCCCGTTGGAGGAGAAGTACGGCGACGTGCTCGTCGTGATCGGCGTGCACTCGCCGAAGTTCGAGCACGAGAAGGACGCCGACGCGCTCGCCGCCGCCGTGGAGCGGTACGGGGTGCACCACCCCGTGCTCGACGATCCCGAGATGGACATGTGGCAGCAGTACGCGGCCCGGGCCTGGCCGACCCTGTCGGTGATCGACCCCGAGGGTTACGTGGTGGCCACCATGGCCGGCGAGGGGCACGCCGAAGGGCTGGCCCGACTGATCGACGAACTGGTCGCCACCCATGAGGCCAAGGGCACCCTGCACCGGGGGGACGGCCCGTACGTTCCGCCGCCGGCACCGGAGACCGCGCTGCGCTTCCCCGGTAAGGCGGTGTTGCTGCCGAACGGCAACCTGTTGGTCTCGGACTCGGCCCGGCACTCCCTGGTCGAGGTCGACCCGGACGGCGAGACGCCGGTCCGTCGGATCGGCTCGGGTGAGCGGGGCCGGGCGGACGGGCCGGCCGCCGCGGCGACGTTCTCCGAGCCGCAGGGGCTGTGCCTGCTGCCCAAGCATGTCGCCGAGGTGGCCGGTTACGACCTGGTGGTGGCCGACACTGTCAACCACCTGCTGCGCGGCGTACGGCTGGAGTCCGGTGAGGTGGTCACGGTGGCCGGCAGTGGGCGGCAGTGGCGTGCCGAGGTCGACGACCACGCCCACGACGCGTTCGCCGTCGACCTCTCCTCCCCGTGGGACCTGGCCTGGTACGACGACAAGCTGATCATCGCGATGGCGGGCATCCACCAGCTCTGGTGGTTCGACCCGATCAAGCGGACCGCCGGCATGTACGCCGGCACCACGGTGGAGGCGCTGCGTGACGGCCCGCTGGCGGAGGCGTGGATGGCGCAGCCGTCGGGGCTCTCCGTCTCGGCCGACGGCACCCGGCTCTGGGTGGCCGACAGCGAGACCAGCTCGGTGCGGTACGTCGAGAACGGGGTGCTGGGCACCGCCGTCGGGCAGGGCCTGTTCGACTTCGGGCACGTGGACGGTCCGGCGGAGTCGGCGCTGCTGCAGCACCCGTTGGGTGTGTGCGCGCTGCCGGACGGTTCGGTGTTGATCGCGGACACGTACAACGGCGCGGTGCGCCGCTTCGACCCGGCCAGTAATCAGGTCTCCACAGTCGCCGACGGGTTGGCGGAGCCGAGCGACCTGGTGCTCACCCCGTCCGGTGAGGTGTTGGTGGTGGAGTCCGCCGCGCACCGGTTGACCCGGCTCGCTCCGGGCGCCCTGTCGGCGGCGGGTGCCAGCACTGTGGACGGGCCTCGGCACCACACCGAGCGTAAGCCGACCGACGTGGCGGCCGGCGAGGTCACCCTGGACATCGTCTTCAGCCCGGCGCCGGGGCAGAAGCTGGACGAGACGTACGGGCCGTCGACCCGGTTGGTGGTCTCCGCGTCCCCGCCGGAGCTGCTGGTGGAGGGTGCCGGGACGGGCACCGAGCTGTCCCGCCGGCTGGTGCTCAACGGCGAGGTCACCGCGGGGGTGCTGCAGGTGACCGCGCAGGCGGCGACCTGTGACGCGGACGTCGAGCACGCGGCGTGCCACCTGACCCGGCAGGACTGGGGCGTACCGGTCCGGGTGGTCGACGGGGCCGTGACCCGGCTGCCGCTGGTGCTCCGCGGCCTGGACGCCTGACGCGTGCTCCGCGGCCTGGACGCCTGACGCGTGCTCCGCGGCCTGGACGCCTGACGCGTGCTCCGCGGCCTGGACGCCTGACCGCGATCGGAGGGGCCGGTTGGGCCCCTCCGGTCAGGCGAACGGGGTCAGTGTGACGCCGGCGTCGATCAGGGTGGCGCGGACGAGTTCGGCGGCGGAGACCGCGCCCGGGGTGTCGCCGTGCACGCAGATGGAGTCGACCGAGCAGGGGATGACGGTGCCGTCCACCGCCACCACGCTGCGTTCGGTGGCCATCCGTGCCGCCCGTTCGGCCACCTGCTCCGGGTCGGTGATCACCGCGCCGGGGGTGCCGCGCGGCACCAGCGCCCCGTTGGGCAGGTAGGCGCGGTCGGCGAAGGCCTCGGCGACCACCGGCAGGCCCGCGCCGACGGCGAGTTGGGCGAGCGTCGAGCCGGGCAGGCAGAGCACTGGCAGCTCGGGGTCGTAACCGCTCACCGCGGCGACCACCGCCGCTGCCTGGGACTCGTCGGTGCTGGCCGCGTGGTAGAGCGCGCCGTGCGGCTTGAGGTAGCGGACCCGGGTACGGAACAGCCGGCAGAACGCGTCAAGCGCCCCCAACTGGTAGGTCACCTCGTCGCGTAGCTCGGCGAAGTCGTACGCGATGTGCCGCCGGCCGAACCCGGCCAGGTCCCGGTAGCCGACCTGCGCGCCCACGGCGACCCCGCGTCGCGCGGCGCCCTCGCACACCCGCCGCATGGTGGACGGGTCGCCGCCGTGGAAGCCGCAGGCGACGTTGGCGGAGGTGACGAGGCTCAGCAGCGCCTCGTCGTCGCCGAGTCGCCAGATGCCGAATCCCTCGCCCAGGTCAGCGTTGAGGTCCATGGAATCTGACGGTAGTCCCTGGCCGGGCCTGCGCGAGCGCTGTCACGTCGGTGACCACCCCGATGACGGGGTATCCACCCGTGGTCGGATGGTCCGCGAGGAAGATCAGGGGTTGTCCGTCCGCCGGCACCTGGACCGCGCCGAGCACGATGCCCTCGCTGGGAAGTTCGCCGGCGACCGCGCGGGGCAGCGCCGCGCCGGCGAGCCGCGCGCCGACCCGGTTGCTCACCGGGCTGACGGTGTACGCGCTGCCGAAGAGCCGGTCGAACGCGCTCGCCGTGAACCAGTCCTCGCGAGGGCCGGGGCCCAGCGTCAGGTGCAGCTCTTCAGGGGGCGTGGGGCACACGGTCAGGTCCACCGGTGCGGGGGTGCCGACCGGATCACCGAGCGGCAGCAGGTCACCGTCCCGCAACGGAGGCGGGCCGAGCGCGGAGAGGGTGTCGGTGGCTCGGCTACCGAGCACCTGTGACACGTCGATGCCACCCGCCACGGCCAGCCAACTCCGTACGCCCCGTCGGGCGGGACCGATCCGCAGCACCGTCCCGGCCGGCACGCTGAGGGGGCGTCCGGTGTCACCCGGCCGAACGCCGGCCTGCACCGGAACGTCGGCGCCGGTGACCGCCACCGTGGTGGCCCGGGTCAGCCGCACTGTGCAGCCGGTCAGGGTGATCTCCAGGCCGGCGGCGTGCTCCGGATTGCCGACCAGCCGGTTGGCCAGCCGCAGGGCGGCCGGGTCAAGGGCGCCGGATCGGGGTACGCCCAGGTGCGCCCAGCCGGGCCGGCCCAGATCCTGCACGGTGGTGAGCGCGCCGGCGCGGAGCACCTCGATGGCGGCCGGGTGGGTCACGCCGCCACCATCCGGACCGTGGTGCCCGGACCGAGCCGGGCCGGCGGGTCGGCGGCCACGTCGAACAGCACCAGGTCGGTGCGACCGACCAACTGCCAGCCGCCCGGCGACGCGCCCGGATAGATCCCGGCGTACGGGCCGGCCAGCGCCACCGAGCCGGCCGGCACTCGGGGACGAGGCGTGGCCAACCGGGGCAGCGCCAACTCGGCGGGCAGCCCGGTCAGGTAGGGGAACCCGGGGGCGAAGCCGCAGAACGCGACCTGGAACCGGGTGCTGGTCAACCGCTGCCGCACCGCCGGCACGTCCACCCCCCAGTGCTCCGCCACCGCCGGCAGGTCCGGCCCGTCGAAGGAGACCGGTACGACCACGTCCGCCGCGTCGTCGTCTTCGGCTTCGGCGTTGGCGTTGGCGTTGGCTTCGGCGGTGGGCTGGTTGGGGCGGGTGGTCGCGGCGGCGACGTCGGACGCCCATCGGGTCAGCTGCTGGGCCGTGGTGGTCGGGTCGGGCAGGCCGTCGAGGAGCACGGTCCGGGCCGCCGGCACGATCTCGACGGCGATCAGGTCGCCTCGCTCCCGACGCCGCCACAACTCGGACCGCCACGCTTCGACAAGCGCGGCCTCGGGGATGTCGGCGGGGGTGGTGCAGTCGAGGAGCAGGGCGTGCGCCCCGACCTGTCGGATCCGCATCCGCTCATCCTCGCCGATGTCGTGCCGATCCGGTGTTCACGATGATGGTGCCGGGTGTCACCAACGCCACTACTTCCAAGTAACCTACGGTGCCGTAACCTGACTGGGTGACCACCTCCGCCCCGCTTCGCCTGAAGCCGGTCGACATCGGCAAGCCCCGGATGCGCGGCTGGCTACACACGTACGCCTTCTTCGTCGCAGTGGTCTGCGGCATCGTGCTCTGCTCGATCGCCGCCACCCGACCGGGGTGGGCACCCCTGGTGAGCTGCCTCATCTACAGCCTGACGGTCTGCGGGCTCTTCGGCACGAGCGCGCTGTACCACCGTCGTGTGTGGTCGGAGCGCGGCTACCAGGTGATGCGCCGGATGGACCACTCGATGATCTTCGTGTTCATCGCCGGCACGTACACACCGCTCTGCGCGATGCTGCTCGCGCCCCGGCCGGCCACCGTGATGCTGGCCCTGGTCTGGGGTGGCGCGCTGGCCGGCGTGGCGGTCAAGGTGGTGTGGCCGCACGCGCCGCGCTGGGTGTCCGCGCCGCTCTACCTTGCGCTGGGCTGGGTGGCGGTGGCCATGCTGCCGGAGATCCTGCACGGGGGCGGCGTCGCGGCGCTGGTGCTGCTGATCATCGGCGGCGCGATGTACAGCGTCGGCGCGATCTTCTACGCGTTGCGCCGGCCCAATCCGTGGCCGACCGTCTTCGGCCACCACGAGTTCTTCCACTCCTGCACGCTGCTGGCAGCGCTCTGTCACCACATCGCGATCTACTTCGCGCTGTTCGCCTGACCCAACCAGCTTCTGGGAACGGGCCCCGACGGTCCGGCACGCACGAGCTGGGCCGGCACACGAGCCGGGGCCCCGCGACGCTGCGGGGCCCCGGAGTGTGTGAGCGAGGATCAGACCGGTCGGCCCGGCCGACGCACCTCGCGGTACTCCTGCATCACCTGGTTGTCCTGGACCGGCACGACCCGGTCGGCCACCACGCGCTCCTCGCGTACCGGGGCGGCGACCACCGTGCGGCGGCGGCTGCTCCAGAAGTAGAGGGTGGCGAGCAGGCCGGCGACGCCGGCGAGCATCAGCACCCAGCCGACGACGGCCAGGTCCAGCCAGCCCAGGTCGGCTTCCACTGCGAACGCGAAGATCGCGCCTAACGCGATCAAGAAGATGCTGCCACCAATGCCCATGTCTCGCTCCTCGGCTCTAACCTGGCGTACGTCGCGCCGCGGCCGTCGGTAGGGGTGCGGCATCCATCGACTTACCCAGGCACGGAGATCGCCAATCGGGCAAGCTGGGGGCATGACGGACGCCGACCCCGACACACGGACACTGGTGTTGCTGCGGCACGCGAAGGCCGAGCAGGGCAGCGACGCGGCGGACGACGCCGAGCGGCCGCTCAGCGCACGTGGGAACGCCGACGCGGCTGCGGCTGGGGCCTGGTTGGCGCACCACGGGCTACTGCCCGACGTGGTGATCTGCTCGCCGGTTCGACGTACCAGGCAAACCTGGCACGGGGTGGCGATGGGGATGACCGGTTCGCCGCCGGAGGGTGGCCCGACCGGTCCTCGCCCGACCGTCCGTTATGAGCCGGGCGCGTACGACGCGCACCCCGAGGAGTTGTTGTCGCTGGTTCGCACTGTGGACCCGGCAGCCCGCACGGCACTACTCATTGCCCATAATCCAGGCATCTCGCTACTTTCCGCGCTCCTTGATCCCGAAGGCGTCGACGACGAGGGGTTGCGCACCGCCGAACTGGCGGTGCACCGCTGCCCGCCCGGCTGGGCCGAGTTGAGCAGGGCAGCAGCGCCGCTCACGGCCCGGCACACCGCACGCGGCTGAGCCACCCGCCGACGATCGGCAGGTGGCTCAGGGGTACGCGTCCAGGCGTCCGGGGATCAGGACGGCGGCGCGGTTGGTGGCGGCGGGTCCGGCGGTGGCGGCATCATCGCCGTCGGATGAGACAGCCGGTTCTCCTCAACGATGAGGGTTCGGGCCCGCTTGCGCCGGTCCTGCCAGAACCAGACAGTGGTCAGCAGTACGGCCAGCCCGGCCAGGATGAACACCCAACCGACAGCGCGTACGTCGATCCACCAGACGTTGGCTCTCAGCGCGAAGGTCAGAATCGCGCCGATCGCGATGAGAAAAATACCGCTTCCTACACCCATGTGCGCTGCACTCCCCCGTGCGGTGGCTCTGGGCGTTCCCTTTCGAGGTCATGCGACGGTTACCCGCCACGCCACCGGCATACCCGGCGGGGCTCGGCCAATACGTGCCCACCGCCGGGGCGAGACGGCAACGGCCGACGGGGCAGACATGCCCCGCCGGCCGCCGGTGCCGGGTGGTGCGACCCAGCACAGAACCTAGAAGGCCTCTTCCGGGAGGTCCATGATGTCGAGGTCGGCACCCTCGATGATCCGCCGGTCGGAACCGATGCGGGGCAGCACCTCACGGGCGAAGAAACGGGCAGCGGCCACCTTGCCGGTGTAGAACGCCTTGTCGCTGGCGGAGACCTCACCCGCGAGGGCCTTCAGTGCCACGTCGGCCTGCCGCTGGAGCAGCCAGCCGACCACCAGGTCGCCGATCGCCAGCAGGAACCGGCGGCTGCTCAGCCCGACCTTGTAGAGGGCGCGGGTGTCGCCGCCCTGCGCCTCGCCCAGCCAGCCGGTCAGCACGCCGAGGATGTTCTGGATCTCGGCCAGCGCCTTGCCGAGCGCCTGCCGCTCCTCCTTGAGCTGGCCGTTGCCCGCCTCGGAGGAGATGAACTCCTGGATCTCGCCGGAGACCGCGAGCAGCGCCTTGCCGTTGTCCCGAACGATCTTGCGGAAGATCAGGTCGAGGCTCTGGATGGCTGTGGTGCCCTCGTACAGGGTGTCGATCTTCGCGTCGCGGACGTACTGCTCCAGCGGGTAGTCCTGGAGGAACCCGGAGCCGCCGAAGGTCTGCAGGGCCTCGTGCCCGAGCATTTCGTAAGCCCGCTCCGAACCGACGCCCTTGACCAGCGGCAGCAGCAGGTCGTTGACCCGCTTGGCCAGCTTGGTGGCCTTCTCGTCACCGGCAGCCTCGGCCAGCGCGACCTTGTCCTGCCAGGTGGCGGTGTAGAGGACCAGGGCGCGAAGACCCTCGGCGTACGACTTCTGCAGCAGCAGCGAGCGGCGTACGTCCGGGTGGTGGGTGATGGTGACCCGGGGGGCGGTCTTGTCCGCCTGCTGGATCAGGTCGGCGCCCTGCACCCGGTTCTTCGCGTACTCGAGGGCGTTGAGGTAGCCGGTGGAGAGGGTGGCGATGGCCTTGGTGCCGACCATCATCCGGGCGTACTCGATGATCATGAACATCTGCCGGATGCCGTCGTGCCGGTCGCCCAACAGCCAACCCTTGGCCGGTACGCCGTGCTCGCCGAAGGTCACCTCGCAGGTGTTGGAGACCTTCAGGCCCATCTTGTGCTCGACGTTCGTGGCGTAGACGCCGTTGCGCTCGCCCAACTCGCCGGTGGTCTCGTCGAAGTGGAATTTCGGCACCACGAAGAGCGACAGGCCCTTGGTGCCGGGGCCTCCGGCACCCTCCACGCCGACCGGACGGGCCAGCACGTAGTGCACGATGTTGTCGCTCAGGTCGTGCTCACCCGAGGTGATGAAGCGCTTCACGCCCTCGATGTGCCAGGTGCCGTCGGGCTGCTGGATCGCCCGGGCGCGGCCCGCGCCCACGTCCGAGCCGGCATCCGGCTCGGTGAGCACCATCGTGGAGCCCCACTGCTTGTCGATGAAGAGCTTGGCCCACTTCTTCTGCCGCTCGTTGCCCTCGACGTGCAGCACGTGCGCGAAGGACGGGCCGGAGGCGTACATCCAGACCGGCGCGTTCGCGCCGAGCACCAGCTCGGCGAGCGCCCACCAGAGGGCGCGCGGCGCGTTGGTGCCGCCCAGCGCCGGCGGCAGGTCCAGGCGCCAGAACTCGGAGTCCATGAATGCCTGGTAGGACTTCTTGAACGACTCCGGCAGCGGCGCGGTGTGCGTCGCCGGGTCGAAGACCGGCGGATTGCGGTCACTGTCCGTGTAGCTGGCGGCCAGATCCTCGCGGGCGAGGCGGTCCACCTCAGCGAGGAAGCTGCGGGCGGTGTCGGTGTCGAGATCCGAGTACGGCTCCTGGCCGAAAGCCCGGTCCGCCCCGAAGACCTCGAACAGGTTGAACTCGAGGTCCCGGAGGTTGCTCTTGTAGTGGGTCATGCTCGCTGGCCCCGCTTCCGGACAGGTGTTACCGATCAGTAACCCCGACTGTATTACTCGCGGGTAGGCAGCGACAAGCGGATCACCCGAGTGACGGCAATTACACACCTGCGGCGCGGGTGGCCGGTTCAGCTCTCGGCGGCGCCGACCTCCCAGCTCGGGACGGCCACGGCCGCGCCGGTACGGGCACCGACGTACTCCATGAGGACCAGCGCGATGTCGTCGTCGAGCCGGCCGTGGACCCACTCGACCAGGGCGGTCTCCAGTGACGCCAGCCCGTCGGCGACCGTGCCGTGGCCCAGCAGTCGCCAGGCCCGGTCGGCGGTGGGGAAGAACTCGCCGTCCCGCCGCGCCTCGCCGAGGCCGTCGGTGAACAGCAGTAGGCGGTCCCCGGGCTCCAGGCGTTCGACCCGGGGGCGGACCACCGGCATGAACCCGAGCGGAGGCGCCGGGGCCGGCGGTTCCAACGGGATCACCGCACCCCGACGCAGCAGCAGCGGCGGCGGATGCCCGCAGTTGACGATCGTGAGGGTGCCGCCACGCTCCTCGACAAGTGCCGCCGTGACGAAGTCCTCGTCGCCGACGTTGCGGGCCACCGCGCGATCCAGGTCGGCGACGACGGCCCGAAGGTCGGCCCGCTCGTACGCCACGTGCCGGTAGGAACCGAGGACGATGCTGGCCAGCCGGACCGCGTCCAGGCCCTTGCCCCGCACGTCACCGATGATCATGCGTACGCCGTAGGGGGTGTCGATCGCCTCGTACAGGTCGCCGCCGATCTCGGCCGTCGCTGTGGAGGAGATGTAGCGTCCCGCGACCGAGAGCGTGCCGACCTGCGGTCCGAGCGGGCGCAACACCGCCTGCTGGGCCACCGAGGCGAGCTTTGTCAGCTCGACGATCCGCTCGGACTGCCGCTGCCGAACCCACGCCACTGCCACAGCAAAACCGGTGGTGAGCGCGACCGCGACAACGTCGACCGACGTGACCAAAGAGGCCTTCGGCGCGACAAGCGCGAAGCCGACGCCGATCACTGTCGCCGCGACGCCCACCCCCAGGACGACCAGCCAGGATGCCAGGGCTGCGGCGAGAACCGGCGCGGCCGCCAGGAGCGCGACGTAGTGCACCTTACGGCCGTCCGCCGCCTCCACCGCCGACACGATCGCGAGCAGACCGAGGGCCGCGCCGAGGCCGGCGCGGGATCCGGGGCTCAGCGGGCGACGGCCCGACTGGAGGAGTCGCGTGGGTACGAGGGACAGTTTGCCTGATCCACGTGAACCGGTGAATGAACCTGACCCGTCGTCCGAGGAGGTTCTGTCCGGCCGGCCCAGTCGGCCGGCCGAATCGGCGGCGCCTGCCCCGGTCAGCCGAGGACCTCGTAGCGGACGGTGAGCGCGCCCACGTCGACCGAGGCGATGCTGGCGAAGGCGGCCCGGGAGAGGTCGAGGCAGCGGCCGTCGATGAACGGGCCGCGGTCGTTGATCCGCACCGTCACCGACTTGCCGTTGGCCGGGTTGGTCACCCGGACCTTGGTGTTGAACGGCAGTGTCTTGTGCGCGGCGGTCAGCGCGTCGGGGTTGAACGACTCGCCGTTGGCGGTCAGCTGCCCGTCGGAGTAGAACGAGGCGCCGCACGAGGCGCTCTCCAGCACCTTCGCCGCGGCCGTGGTCTTCTTGGCGGTCGGCTTCGGCTTCGGCGACGAGGTGCGCTCCTTGCCCCGGGAGGCGGCCTGCTGCGACCGGGTCGCCGACGGGCTGGCGGTCACGCTGGGCGAGGCGCTGGCGCTCGGGGCCGGGGAGCTGGGGGTGAGGCTGCTCGCGACTGGGGTCGGGGTGAGGTCGAAAGCCGTCTGCCCCGACTGGTCGGAGCCGGAGCCGGACGCCAACTGCACGGCACCGACAGTGCCCCCGACCGCGAGGGCGACGCCGACCGCCGCGGTGGCCACGATGCCCGCCGGGGAGGAGAAGATGCGGATACGGGAGTGCTTGCCTGCCACCGGCCCGGTCCTTTCGTCGTCTGAACAAACCGGGTCGGACCGTAACGAGAGAAGTACTTCCGAAGTCAACGTGATCATGGTGGTATGCCCGCATTTGCACAAGTACGTGTAGCCGATCATCCGACCCGGGGTGGGCCGGGTGGCCCGGGTGCCGCCACGCCCACCGTCCGTGCCGCAGGATGAGCGGATGCCCGCCGATCTGACCGAACGCCTGGCCACCCTGTTTCGGTGGATCGACCCCGGCCCGGGCACCAGCCACCTGGTCAGCGACATCTCCGGTTGGTGGCGGGACCCGGGGGTGCTGGCCGAGCTGGGGCCGGCCCTGGTGGAGCCGTACCGGGCCGCCCGACCCACTGTGGTGCTCGCGCCGGCCGTCACCGGGCTGCTGCTCGGGCCGCTGGCCGCCACCGCCCTCGGGGTCGGCTTCGTGGCCGCCCACAAACTCGGTGACGGGCGACTGCCGGCCGGGCCGCTCACCTGGGCGCAGAGCCCACCGGACTACCGGGGCCGACGCGTCGACCTCGCCGTACGGGATCGGCACCTCGGCCCCGACGACCGGGTGCTGGTGGTGGACGACTGGGTGCGTACCGGCGCGCAGCTTCGCGCCCTCTACGACATCTGCGCCGCACGGGGCGCCGAGGTGCTGGGCACCGCCGTGGTGGCAGTGGACTGCCCGCCCGACGTCACGGCCGACCTACGGATCACCGGCCTGATCGACGCCGCGGATCTGCCCTCTTGACCTGAAGCGAGGTTGAGCACCGACGATCGGCGGATGAGCGGCGGGACCCTCGACGAGGCGTATTGCGGCGGCGGCCCGAGCCGCGCTGGCCTAGCCTCGGCAGGATGTGGCCTCGGATCGGTGAACTGCGCGCCCTCGCCCTCGGCACCCCCGGCGAGTTGCGGGCAACCCTCAACACCCTGGTGCTGGCCGGTGTGAAGACCGCGACGGCCGGCCGGCTCGCCGAGTACGCGGAAGAGGGCGAGGAGTTGGAGCACGTCGGCGAACGCCTGGCCCTTGTCGACGACGACAACGCGCTGGCCGGCGTCGTGGAGATCACCGGACTCGAGGTGGTCCGCTTCGCCGACGTGCCCTGGGACTTCGCCCACGCCGAGGGCGAGGGTGACCGCTCGATCGAGGAGTGGCGGGCCGGGCACTCGGCCTACTGGGCGAGGCTCGGCACACCTGTCGACGGCGACGCCCCGATCGTCTGCCTCCGCTTCCGGCTGGTCTCCGGCGGCGAGGGCGGTGTGGCCAGCGGCGACCTCGGCACCTGAGCCGGCGGGCGGGTCGGCCTCAGCCGCGTAGTTGTGGCAGCAACCGCGTCGCCACGTCCACCAGGACGGCCTCGTCACCGGCGTACCAACTGCTGGCGCGCGGCCAGTGCGTCACCACGTCGGTGAAGCCCAGCTCGGCGGCCCGGCCGACCTGGTCGGCGAAGAACTGTGCGCTGCTGAGCGAGAAGACCGGCGCGGCGTCCAGCGAGAGGTAGCGGTCCAGGCTGGCCGGGTCGCGGCCGGCCTCGCCCAGGGTCCGGTCCATCCGCGCGGACAGCGCCGACACGCTGGCCCACCAACCCGCCAGGTCGTTGTCGTCACCGGTGCCGGTGGTCACCCACCCCTGCCCGAAGCGGGCCACCAACCGCATCGACCGTGGCCCGTTGGCAGCCACCACGAACGGCACCCGAGGCTGCTGCACGCAGCCGGGGTTGTTGCGGGCGTCCACCGCGGCGAACCAGTCGCCGCGCCAGGTGGTGCCGTCCTCCCGCAGGATGAGGTCCAACAGCTCGGTGAACTCGGCGAACCTGTCGACCCGCTGCCGCGGCGGCAGCGTCTCACCGCCCAGCACGGCCGAGTCGAAGCCGATGCCGCCCGCACCCAGACCGAGCAGCAGCCGGCCTTCGGAGATGTCGTCCACAGTGGTGATCTGTCGGGCGAACGCGGCCGGGTGCCGGAAGTTCGGCGACGCCACGAGGGTGCCCAGCCGAATCCGCGAGGTCACTGTCGCGGCGGCGGTCAGCGTGGCCATCGAGTCGAACCACGGACCGTCGACCAGGTCACGCCAACCCAGGTGGTCGTACGTCCAGGCGTGGTCGAAACCCCACTCGTCGACCTGCCGCCACCGACGCTGCGACTCCGCCCACCGCTGGTCCGGCAGGATCACGATGCCAATCCGCATGATCGCCACCCTAGTCCGGCGGTGGCCGACCTCGGCGCGATCGCGGTGCCGATGACGACGACCGCGTGGCTCGCTGGTCACGGGATCCGGAACACGCCGGGACATGGCACCTGACCGAGCCCACAGGTGACACAGGTCACACTTCTTCCCGGTAGGGGCGTGGCGTTCGGCTCCGACCCCTCGAGGAGCGGCACCCAGGCGGGGTGTCGCCCGAGGAGGGGACAAGGCGCGATGACGAAGGTGACCGCACAGCTGTCGGTGTCGGTGGACGGCTTCTACGCCGGCCCCCAGTTCGACGGGAACGGCGATTGGATGGACTCGGCGGAGAGCGCCAAGTTCTTCCGGGTCACCCGGTGGGCGACCGAGGCGGCTGCCTGGCGCGAACGGCAGGGCTTCGCCGGCGGGGAGCAGGACACCAACTCCGAGGTGATCGCCGAGTCGTTCGGTGCGGCCGGGGCGTACGTGATGGGACGCCGGATGGCGGACGGGGGTGAGATCCCCTGGGGTGAGGAGCCGCCCTTCCGCGCACCGGTCTTCGTCGTCACCCACCGCCCCCGCCAGCGGCTGCTGAAGGGAGGGGGCACCAGCTTCACCTACGTCACCGATGGTGTGGCCAGCGCCGTCGAGCAGGCGCGCGCCGTGGCCGGCGGCAAGGATGTCGCCGTGGCCGGGGGCGGCAGCCTGGTACGGCAGGTGCTCAAGGCTGGCCTGCTCGACGAGTTGGAGCTGCACGTCGTACCTGTCGTGCTCGGCACCGGCCTGCGGCTCTTCGACGCGGACCTCGACCTGGGCGACCGGGAGGGAGTCGAGCTGACGCCGACCCGCGTCCTTGCCACCCCACAGGTGACCCACATCCGGTACGCGGTGCGCGGTCGCGCCCCGCTCGTACTCGACGATCGGGGCCGCGGAGGCGGCCCGACGGTAACCGCGAACTGAACCACGGCCCATCGAAGGAAGAAGGAGACACCATGCCGCAACTGTTGCGGGTGCAGTGCTTCAACGTTTCGCGCGACGGGTTCGGGACCGGAGAGGGGCAGAGCCTGGAACGGCCCTTCGGTCACGCGGACCCCACCGCGCTGTTCTCCTGGCGGGCCGCCACCGCCAGCTTCGTGTATCGCACCGAGCCGGGCGGCAGCCGTGGCCTGGACGACTACCTGACCCGCGACGCCGAGTGCAACATCGGCGCGGAGATCATGGGTCGCAACAAGTTCGGCCCCCAGCGTGGCCCCTGGGAGGACCACGAGTGGCAGGGATGGTGGGGGGACAATCCGCCGTTCCACACGCCGGTCTTCGTGCTCACCCACCACGAACGCCCGTCGTTCAGCCTGTCCGACACCACGTTCCACTTCCGCGATGTCAGCCCGGCCGAGGCACTGGCCGAGGCGAAGCAGGCAGCCGACGGTCGGGACGTACGCCTCGGTGGTGGGGTGGCCGTGATCCGCGAGTTCCTCGAGGCCGACCTGGTCGACACGATGCACATCGCCGTCGCGCCCGTCGACCTCGAACGGGGTGAGCGTTTGTGGGACAGCCCCACCGAACTGCTCGACCGCTTCCACCTCGAGTCGGTGCCCAGCCCCAGCGGGGTCACCCATCTCCTGTTCTGGAGACGATGACCCGCGGCACGGTCCTCTAGAGCCGGGCCAGCACCAGCAACCGGTTGCCGTCGGGGTCGGTGACCCGCGCGGAGCGCTCACCCCACGGCTGGTCGACCGGCTCCTCGGTCACTGTCGCGCCACCCGTGCGCAGCTCGCCCACGGCCGCGTCGCAGTCGTCGGCGTAGACGCACAACTCCCAGCGGTGCGAGTCGGCCGGCCCGCCAGCCTCCGGGTTGGCGGCCAGGCCGAGTTCGCTGCTGCCCAGCCGCAGGGCGACGAACTCCGGGGCGCCCTCGTCCGGGAACCGGTAGGTCAGCTCGAAGCCGACCACGTCCCGGTAGAACGCGATGAGTCTTGGCAGGTCAGGTGTCGTCACGATCGGAAAGGCTTCGGTGAACACAGCCTCCACCTGAGCACAGGGGCTGGGTTGGCACAAGGCCGACTCTGCTCATGCTTCCGTGCGGCGGAGGCCGGCAAGGACGAGGGTGACGACACCGTCCGCGTCGGTTCGGTAGGTCGGGTGGTCGTAGGCCGCACAGATGCCGTGCAGAGCCATCATGATGGTGCCGACACCCACGTCGCCACGGATGGTTCCAGTCTTGACGGCGGCGGCCAGGAGGTCGTCGATGACCTGGCCCAGGGCTTGGGCGCCCTCCGCCAGCGCGCCCGACTGGGTGGCCATGAGCGTGGCGAGCGTCCGAGCGAGGCCCTCGTGGCAGTGCAGGTGGTCCACGAAGCCACGCAGGAAGGATTCCAGCGCCTCGTCGGCTGGGAGGGTGGCTTGCAGCTCGTGGGCGCGCTCACACATCGCGGTGAGTTCTTCGCGGTAGACCGCTTCGGCCAGGGCTTCGCGCGTGGGGAAGTGGCGGTAGAGCGTGCCGGTGCCCACACCGGCCAGTTTGGCGAAGTCGTCGAAGCGCAGGTTGAAGCAGCCGTCGGCGAACAGCTCCCGGGCCTTGGCGATCAGGGCGTCACGGTTGCGGCGGGCGTCGGCGCGCAGTGGCTTGGCATCGGTCACGTAGGGCCCCATGTTGACAAGTGGAGACTGTCTCCATATTTTGAGAACCGGAGACGATCTCCAATTATAGGGTACGAGGTGCCGCGTGAAGATCTTGATGTTCGGCCGGGGCGTGATCAGTGCGACGTACGGGTGGGCTCTGGAACGGGCCGGGCACCATGTCGAGTTCTATGTCCGGCCGGGGCGGGCGACCGCGTACGGCAATGCGATTGATCTTGATCTGCTTGACGCCCGGCGACGGCCGTGGGGGAAGCGGGTCGCTGAGAGGTGGCCGGTGCGCTACCGCGAGTCGCTGGAGCCGGACCACGACTTCGACCTGATCGTGCTCAGCGTGCAGCACTACGGCTTCGCGGAAGCCGCGGCCTTCCTGGGACCGCGTGTGGGCGGAGCCACAGTGCTCGTCTTCAACAACCTGTGGGTCGAGCCGCTGACCGCGACCGAACACCTTCCCGCTGACCAGGTGACCTGGGGCTTTCCCGGGGCCGGCGGCGGGTTCGGCGACGACGGAGTGCTGCACGGGGCTCTGCTGCCAGTGGTCTTCTTCGGCACCTTCGACCGGCCACCGACCGAGCGCGAACGGGCCGTGCGCCAGGTGTTTCGTGAGGCGGGGTTCAGGCTCCAGGAAAACTCCGACTTCCGTGGCTGGCTGTGGATCCACTTCGTCCAGAACGCGGGCCTGCACACGCAGAGCCTGAAGCTGGGCTCGCTGTCCAAGCTGACGCCCGGCAACGTACGCGAAGCGATCCTTGCCACCCGCGAACTCCTGCCGCTCGTCGAGGCTCGGGGCGTCGATCTGCGGCGGCACCGCAGCGAGCTACTGCCCTTCACCACTCCCGTCTGGCTGGCAGCACCGGCGATGGCCTGGCTGTTCAGGCACTTTCCGCCGATGCGCCTGGTCATGGAGGCCCACGCCAACCCCGAGGAACTGCGCGCGGTCTGCCGCGACACCCTTGCGGAGGCGCGCAGGCTGGGCGTGGAGGTGCCCCGGCTGGAGGCAGCCGAGCCCTACTTCACCCCGGAGAAATGAGATGCGTACGGGCTCGCGCACCTGTTGGATCTCGACATGGAGCATGAGCTCGTCCGTCCTCGGAAGGCACGTCCAGGCGACCACATCGCGGTCCTTTCGCCGTCCTTCGCCGCGGCAGGCGCCTTTCCCGGGATCCACGAGCAGGCCATGCGACGGCTCGCTGACCTGACCGGCCTCGTTCCGGTCGAATACCCCACCACCCGCCAGGTCGGTGCGAGCCCGGCAGCGCGGGCCGCGGACATCAACGCCGCCTTCGCGGATCCCCGGGTACGCGGAATTCTCGCCGTCATCGGCGGCGACGACCAGATCACTGTCATCCCCCACCTCGACGCCGACCTGGCCCGAGCCGACCCGAAGCCGTTCCTCGGCACCAGCGACAACACCAACCTGCACCACTGGCTCTGGGGCCTCGGCATCGCCAGCTTCTACGGCGGATCCTCCCAGGTGCACCTCGGCCCCGGGCCAGCCGTGGACGACATCCACGCCCGGTCGCTGCGAGCGGCGTTACTCACCGGGGAACAGCTGGAGATCACCGACCCGGGTGAGTCCGGGGACGTCGGCATCGACTGGGCAGATCCGCAGGCGTTGAAGTCCTTCGGAGAGCGCGAGCCGACGGAGCCGTGGAGCTGGTACGGGCCGCCCCGCGCGGTCACCGGCCCCACCTGGGGCGGCTGCCTGGAAGTCATCCAGTGGATCCTGACGGCGGGACGCTTTCCGTTTCCCCCCGAGGCGCTGCACGGCGGGGTGCTGATCATCGAGACGTCGGAGGAGCTTCTCCCCGCCCGCGAGGTCGGCTGGATCGTCCGATCACTCGGTGAACGCGGTCTTCTCAGCGCTGTCCACGCGGTCCTGGTCGCCCGTCCGCCGGTCTCCGACCACGCCCGCCGACCCGCTGCCGCAGATCGGGCACGGCTACGCGAGCAGCAGCGCGACACGGTCGTCGACGTGGTGACCCACTACAACCCCGAGGCAGTCGTCTGCGTCGGCGTCCCGTTCGGCCACACCAGACCGCAGTGGATCCTCCCGCACGGCGGCCCGATCACCGTCGATGGTGTCGACCGTCGAATCTTCGCCGACTACCGATAGATTGTGCTCAGATGGCGACCGAGACCGGTTATCACGACGAACTCGGTGAGTTCTTCGCGCAGAACGCCAACACCAGCCCCTACAACGCGTACACCGATCGGCCGGCGATGCTGGCGCTCGCTGGTGACGTCGCCAACGCGGACATCCTCGATGTCGGCTGCGGTGCCGGCCACTACGCAGCCGAACTGCTGGCGCGTGGCGCCCGGGTGACCGGCATCGACGCAAGCGCCACCCTGCTCCGCCATGCCCACTCACGTGCCGCTCGGGCGGAGTTGCGCCTGCACGACCTGGAGCAGCCGTTGGACTTCGCCGCTGACGCGTCCTTCGACGGGATCGTCTGCGCTCTGGTCATCCACCACGTGACCAACCGGCGACAGTTGCTCGCCGAGATGCGTCGAGTGCTATGTCCCGCCGGCTGGCTGGTCATCTCGATCACTCACCCGACAGCTGACTGGCGATACTTCGGCGGTTCCTACTACGACCAGTCCTGGGTCGACCTGCCGCACGGGCCCGGGGTCCTCCACTTCCAGCGCACGACGCTGGAAACATTCCTCGGCGAACTCCTGGACGCCGGATTCACTCTGGAGAAGCTCGTCGAGCCACGGCCGTGCGCCGAACTCCGAGAGGTCGACGAAGCCGCGTACACCCGTCTCACCGAACGGCCGTCCTTTCTCGCCGCACGACTGCGGTCCGGACTCTGAGAACGGACGGCTGACAGTGGACCGGCACCAGGCATGGTCGGAAGCTTTGGGTATGGAACCGACACAGACTGCGCTCATCGTGCCGATACCCGAGGCCGAGGAGGCGGTGGGCCAGTTCCGGGCATCGCTCGACCGGGCTGCCTCCTGGGGCGTGCCAGCGCACGTCACCATCCTCTACCCGTTCTTACCTCCGCAGCAGATCGATGAGCGGACCTTGGCCGTGCTGCGCGAGACCATCGCCGGGATACCGCAGTTCGACGTCGCGTTGACACAGGTCGGCTGGTTCGGTGAGACGGTCGTCTGGCTTGCGCCGCAACCAGACCGTCCGTTCCGGGAGCTCACTACGGCGGTGTGGCAGCGGTTTCCCGAGGCGCCCCCGTACGCCGGGGCGCATACGGAAGTGGTGCCGCACCTGACCATCGGTCACGACGCCGCCAAGCCCGTGCTGAGCCACGCTGCAGAGACCGTCTCCGCACTCCTACCGATCAAGGCGGCCATCGACAGGGTCCGGCTCATCGCCGGAACCCCGGACGTGAGCCCCTGGCGCACCGTCTGCGAGTTCCCACTCGGCGCCCCACCTGCCCCAGCTGGTGCGGAATTCGAAGCGGCCAGAGCCTGAAGGTGAAGCCCGGTCGGTGCTCCCGTGACTGGCACGTCGCGTGGTCGATGATCGTGGAACGTCGAAGGCCCTGACTGGGACTCTCGTCCTGATCAGGGCCTTCGCGTTGGAGCGGGTGACGGGAATCGAACCCGCACTGTCAGCTTGGGAAGCTGATGTTCTGCCATTGAACTACACCCGCAAGCGGCACCACTGTACCCGAGTCGTCGAGCCCGTGCACCCAGGCACCCCCGCCGGCCGTAGCTGTTCGCGTACCGCACCGCCCGGGTCGGTCCGGTTGATCCACTCGACTTTCTGGAAGTCGGGGCATCCGAAGCGCCGGGACACCGCGGTTTCACCGAAACCGAGTTGATCATGCGGCGGGGGCGCGGCGGGGGCGGGGGCGGGGGCGCACTGCGGGGCGTACGGCCGGCGCCCGCGCCCTGGCC